>NZ_CP116619.1:4533627-4746127 GCF_030409055.1 Trichocoleus desertorum NBK24
TGGCTGATGAAGCGCTCTGGTTCTTCCCTGGGCGGATTGCTCCAGCCAACGCCGCAAAATAGTTCTAACTCGCGGAGCAACTTGCCACCTGCCGTTGCTAGCCAACCAGGGTCTCAGTTGCAAGGGTTTGCAGATGTCAAAGATGTTCCTTCAGGAGCTTTTAAGTATGGTGGTAGCACTTCTTGGGCTCCGTTGCGCTTAACCGTTGACTCCGCAGTTCAGGCAGCCAAACCAGAATTTCAATTGCGCTACATAGGGCCTGACTCAGGTTCGGCTAGTTCTGGCAGTGGGATTCGGATGCTGATCAACGATCGCTTAGCTTTTGCTCAGTCTTCTCGACCCATTTTAGAGTCAGAGTCGAGTAAGGCAGCGCAACAAGGGAAAGAACTCAAACAGATTCCAGTGGCGATCGATGGAATTGCTGTTGCGGTTAATCCGGGGCTGAATTTGCCAGGATTGACATTGGCACAACTGAAAGCCATTTACACAGGCCAAATTACGAACTGGAATCAAGTGGGAGGGCCTGATCTTAGGATTACACCTTACACCCGTCCTACAAATTCTGGCGGTACAGTTGAACTCTTTTTAGAAGATGTGTTGGAAGGGCAAACGTTTGGCCCTACTGTAGAATTTGTGGCGACCACCACACAAGCGATTCGCAAGTTGGCAGAAGATCCGGGTGGAGTTTACTTTGCTTCAGCGCCTGAAGTCGTGCCCCAATGTACGATTAAGCCTTTGCCTCTATCTCAGCAAGGCAGTACTTTTGTCGCTCCCTACCAAGAGCCGTTAGTTGCTCCCTCTCAATGTCCTGCTCAGCGAAATCGGCTGAACACGGACGAGTTTCAGCAAGGACAGTATCCTTTAATACGAAATTTGTACGTGGTGATTCAACAAAATGGTCAAGCTGAGGAGCAAGCAGGCGAAGCTTACGCTAATTTTTTGTTGACAGAAGAAGGCCAGACTTTAATTGCTAAAGCAGGTTTTGTCAGAATTCGTTGAGCCGCTATGTCTCCTAAAAATGAAACGACCGTTCTTGCCGTCTCGTTGCTAATTACCCTAGGTCTTCTGGGTGCTGGTGCTTGGTGGCTGACGCATCGCACACCTGGTTCGGGGATTGGGACTTTGTTGGGTTCTCCAGGTGACGGGGTTGCTAATCCTGATCCGTCTGTCCCAGGGGCAGCGCAAATTAGCTTCGGTGAACAATCTCTAACGGGTGGGACGCTTAGCTCTAGCAAGCAACAAGGCATGAAAGCCTTAGCTCAGGAAAGCTATGACCAAGCCGTTGCTAATTTTACGGCAGCTTTACAAGAGCAGCGCAATGACCCAGAGACTTTGATTTTTCTCAATAATGCTCGGATTGGTCAGCGAAAAAGTTATGCGATCGCGGTTGTGGCACCCGTTAAGACTGACTTGAACGGAGCATTGGAACTTTTTCGGGGGGTGGCTCAAGCCCAAAGCGAAATCAATCAGGCTGGAGGCATTAATGGTGCTTTCCTCAGAGTGGCGATCGCTAATGATGATAACGATCCAGATACCGCTAAACGACTCGCTGCTACCTTGGTTGAAAACCAGCAAATCTTAGGTGTGGTCGGTCATTACTCTAGTGATGTGACCTTAGCCACTAAGCCAGTGTATGCAGATGGAGAGCTAGTGGCAATTTCTCCGGTCAGTACTTCGGTGGAGCTATCAGCTTCAGGAGGCCAGCCAGCAGGTTCCCCCCACTATGTTTTCCGCACTGTTCCCAGCGATTATGTAGCGGCTAGAGCCTTAGCTGACTACATGCTGACGAAGTTGCAGAAGCAAAATGCTGTGGTTTTCTTCAACTCGCAAAGCAATTACAGTAAATCGCTGAAGTCCGAATTTGTCAGTTCAGTTCTGACAAGGGGTGGGCAAGTGGTAGCTGAATTTGATTTGTCTGACCCCAGCTTTAGTGCTGCTAAGAGCATTGAGCAAGCGCTGAAGCAAAATGCTGAAGTGTTGATGTTGGCAGCGAACACGAGTAGTTTAGACAGGGCTTTGCAAGTGGTGCAACTCAATCGCCAACGCCTGAGTCTTTTAGGCGGCGACGATGTTTACACACCCAAAACTTTAGAAATAGGCGGTGATGCTGCGGTTGGCATGGTCTTATCTGTGCCCTGGCATATTGATGGCGATCCCACGGCTAAATTTCCTAGCCAATCTCGACAACTGTGGGGCGGAGATGTCAACTGGCGAACCGCTCTCGCTTATGATGCGACTCAAGCACTTATCGCAGGTTTGCAGCGCAATTCTACTCGCGCAGGTGTTCAGCAAACTCTATCTAGCTCAGATTTTTCAACCACGGGTGCGTCTGGAACCATCCGCTTTTTGCCATCCGGCGATCGCAACGCTTCTGTCCAATTGGTGAGGGTTGTACCAGGACAGCGATCGGGAACTGGATACGATTTTGTGCCCGTACCATTACAATAATTTTCCTTAGAGCAATTCGTTAATTGGGTTTTTGGCTATAACTTAATAAAGACAACTGGGCTTTTACTGATATTTTTTGATTGCAAATAAACTACTCTTGTTGGCAGCAGGTCTTTAAAGTTAGAAAACAAAATTCACTTTTTGATAATTAACTTAGTGAAGGACGTTAGATATTCTTGAATGAATTACGTTCGGTTGCCAGGTCAAGTTGCAATTTGCTTGACTTGGTCAAGCTTAAATCTTCTCTTTCAGCATTTGCAAACTGATCTAAAAGAGCAAAGTTGGTTACGGGCTTTTCTCTTTTTTGGGGAGAACTCAGAACTTTGCTTGCATCTACAGCAATCTTGGTATGAAGCTGCGCAAAAAACACGTTTTTCTACTGATGTTCTTGACCGTTCTTTCCCTAATATTAAAACCAGTTGTTCTGATGCCAAGGTGGCTTTAAGCCTACCTTTTGTTTCTCTGCCAGATGTTGAAGCGGGTCTTTTAATATTAAGCTCAAAATTCAATCTTTGTTTGCAGCTCCAAACAAGTTTTGGTTCTCAGTTCGATCATCAATCTAATTTAGACCCGGATTCAGGTATCTGGGAAGTTAGCTTGATTTTTGATGGTCAAGCGATCGCCGATTTCCTAAAAGTTCCTGTCATTGCTACAGCAATTCCTCATTGCTCCGAATTAACTGCCGCAGACTTTCATCATCAGCCTCAAATGCTACGGCGCTTTTGGCTGCAACTTCTTCAGCTCATGCCTAACTATAGGCAGCAAAACGCGAAGACAGTTTTAACTACGGCACCTGTTGCACCCACTTCATCTACGATTGCTAGCACATCTTCCTCCATTCCCTCTCCTGACGCTGCGCTAGCTTTCTCATCAGAGTTTTCTCCAGATTTCTCTCAGTTCTGTAAATCCGCCTCGTTGCCAATGGATAGCCTAAATCAGTTACTGCAACATGCACCCATTGGTATCCTCTACGAAAGTCTAGATGGCGGTATCTTAAGGGCCAATACTGCTTTTTGCCGTTTGATTGGCTATAGCGAAACTGAACTGCGGCGCTTAGATTACTGCGCTATTACTTATGCTCCCGATCTGGCTTTAGAACTCAGGTTGCTACAGCAAATCATTCAAGGACAACAACGAGAAATTACCCTAAAAAAGCGATTTCTCTCCCAGGATGGCTCCATTATTTGGACTGAAGTAAAACTGGTCCTAGTTGGCGAACTGGAAGCTGAAGACAGCTATGTTCTGATTTTTGTTACAGATCTCAGCGATCGCCAGAAGGTAGCGGTAGAAATTCAACAGCGACGAGAGCGCGAAGCTTTGCTGAGTAAAATTTCAGCTCAAATTCGGACAACTTTTGATTTTTCAGCCATCTTGCAGTTAGCTGTATCGCAACTACGAGAGGCACTAGATACAGATCGGGTCTTAGCTTATCAATTACTGCCCGACCAGAGTGGTACCTGTATTGCCGAGTCGGTCAACTTGCCCTATCCGCAGATGTTAGGGCAGAATTTTCCAGCCGAGTGTATTCCTCCTCCTCACTTAGAGTCTTATCGGCTTGGCAAGCTCTGGTGTGTTGCCAATGTTGAGCAAGAATCTTTGGCAGACTGTCACCAAGCTATGTTGAAGCAGGTGCACACCCGCAGCATGGTTGCCGTCTCCATTCAACACATTCAAGAGGCATTAGATCCCCAAAAGCGCAGTTTATGGGGTTTGCTGGTTGTCCACCACTGTCGAGCCCCTAGAAATTGGACTGCCGACGAGCAACAACTCATCCAGGCCGTTGCCGACCAAGTTGCGATCGCTTTAGAGCAAGCCAATCTTTTGCAACAGTTGCAAGCCTATGCCCAAGAATTAGAAGGTCGGGTCAACCAGCGCACCCGTTCCTTAGAGCGATCGCTACAGTTTGAGCAACTGATTCGCAACCTCACAGAAACTCTCCGTAAAGGCTTAGATGAAGATCAAGTGCTGCAAGCTGCGGTCGAGGGTCTAGTAGAAACTTTAGCGGTTGACGGATGTTATGCCAGTCTGTTTCACTCACAACAGCAAGTCTTAGAAGTACGCTCCGAGTACTGCCAACCTTCCTTTGCCCAGTCCTTAGTTGGTCAATCTTTTAGCATTCAAAGTTGGCCTTCCGAGTGTCGCCAAAAACTTTTAGCAGGTGACGTTTGTACACATGAAGTCACTTTAGCGGCACTCCCAGATCTACCCTTACCTGTACCGCTCTGGAGCGATCGCCCTAGCCCAGATCAGTTAGACACCAATGCCACCGTGATTGCCCAACTGATTAGCCCCATCCTCGACGACCAAGGTTTGATTGGAGCTTTGTGTGTTTACCATACTCAATCTCGCCTCTTTGAGCCAGCGGAGATCAAACTGATCGAGCAAGTCGCCAATCAGTGCGCGATCGCCCTACGCCAAGCCTACTTATATCGACAAGAACATCAGCAACGAGCCAGCGCCGAACATTTCCGCTTGTTTCTAGAGAAATCAATTGACATCTTTGTGGAGTATGACCAAGCGCAACGCTACATCGCCATTAACTCTGCGGGGCTCGAACTCTTGGGATATCCCCTCCCCGAAATCTTGGGTAAAACGAACCAAGAGTTACTAGGCTCCTCCGCCCAAGAGCTGGATCACCTCATTCATCAAGCCTTCAAAACTGGAGAACCTGTTTTTGTCGATCACGAATTATCCCTGCCTTCTGGCTCCAGATTGTTTGAAACCATTTACACGCCAATCACCGATCCAGCAGGGATTGTTCAACGAGTAGTGGGAGTTTGTCGAGACATCACTGAATTTCGTAGGCAGTGGCAGCTCTTAGAAACCCAAAACCATCAACTGACCGAAACGACTCGCCTCAAAGAAGAATTCATTGCTACCACCAGCCATGAGCTACGAACCCCTCTGACCGCAATCTTAGGCTTCTCCAACGTTTTGCTACAAGAATTTTTCGGTCAGGTGAATCCTAAGCAAAAAGATTACATCGAGCGCATTCATACTAGCGGTCAGCACTTACTGGATCTGATCAATGACATTTTAGATTTGTCACGCTTAGAAGCCGATCGCCTAGAACTCGAACTCCAGCACATTTTCATCAACGATATTTGTGAAAGTGCCATTAGTTTCATTCAAGAGCAAGCCGAGAACCAAAACCTGCACGTAGAAATGGAGATTGAGCCAGAACTGGAATACATCGTGGCTGATCCCAGGCGGTTGAAACAAATGCTACTTAACTTAATGACTAATGCTGTGAAATTCACACCCACCGGAGCAGTGGGCCTGAAAGTTTACCGCTCTTGCCAGCAGCGATCCGACAATATTCCAGATACCATTAACTTCTTGATCTGGGATACAGGCATTGGCATTGCTGAAGCAGACCAAGCTCTACTCTTTATGCCCTTCTCCCAAATTGACAGCTCTTTGTCTCGGCAGCATCAGGGTACGGGTTTAGGTCTTGTCATTACCCGTAAGTTGGCAGAACTCCACGGCGGTTCAATCACCTTAGAGTCGGCCTGTGGGAAAGGTTCACGTTTTATTTTGTCCTTACCGCTGTAACAGCCCTCTCAGTTACTGTTGGGCTGGAGCTATGCAACCCTGCAGCACCCGCTGTAGAGCGAGCCTGCGCGGGCAAAACGCAGACTCTGCTTTACAAGCCAAGCAACGATTTTAACGATTTGCTAGAGAATCGGCAGGCAGACACAACAAGTTATCGCCCTGATTGTAAATCAATCCTTTTTGGCGCAGCTTACCCATCAAGCGTGTCACTGTGACACGAGTGGAACCGATCGCGCTACCAATTTGGGCATGGGTGAGAGACCAAGGCAGAAAATAACCGTTCTCGCAAGGTTCCCCAAATTCTTCGATTAATAAGGTGAGGAATCCTAATAAACGATCGATGGTGCGACGCTGCCCTAGAGTACTCAACCACAGTAGTTTGCGCTGGTGCTGGTAGCGGAAGGCATCTAGCACTTCGCGGCGAAAATGGGGCCAATTGTCCAGGTCATGCCAGTACATCCAAACCACAGAAGTTTGGTCTACGTGAGCATAACTTTGTAGGGTAAAGGGAGACTGAGCCACAATTTCAAAGGGTTGTCCTGCACCTACAAAGCCTAAGAAAGCTTCTTCAGGGCTAATGCGAGGCAAGCGTGAATTGCTAGTCGCACTGACTTGGGCGCTGCCGACTAATCGGACAGAACCTTTCTGCACAAGATACAGTAAGCCAGGGCGAGCTGGAATCTTTTCATCTTTGCTGAAGACACGACAGCGGTAGTGCTCCTGAGACCAATCTAAGATGCGCTGCCAGGTTAGGAAAGGCCGAGATGCTTCTGAAGGTGAGGATACTGAGTACATAAAACCAGGCTTTTAGAAACTAAACAAAATAGATCTAAGACGGCAAGCTTACAAAGGGGGCACGGATTGTTAAGCTCAACTCGACTCCTCAGGTCAGGGCAATTTGATACCGCTAGCTTAGCTCTAGCTTTTTCCAATGTCTCCATACCCGTACTAAAAATCGTACATAAAGTACATAGAAAGGTGTGTAAACACGGAGGAAGCTAAATGGGCTAGACTTTCATTATTTTTGAAAGTTCCAGTAGTTTTTGGCCCGTTCGCCCAAAGTGAGCAAGGTTGAACCTGGTTATCCTCGTACCATACATGAGTAAGAGTTTACCGATCGTTACCTACCCTGCGCTGCAATTATTGTTACTGAGGTGGTTACAAGAGGTAATCTGCCTACGGAGTGATGTTTTCTCTCTTGATTGCTTGTCAACACCCCTAAAGATAGAAGCAGGATTGTTACCTGTAGGGGAGATGAATACACCGATTTCTCTGCAACGAGTAAAAGGGACGCTGCCAGTTTTGTATAGGTCTGCGATCGCCTTGCAACTCGCTAAGCCTTGCCGTCAGCCAGGGCTAAAACTTGCAGACGCGATCGCTGAGAGTTTTTCTCAAGGGGCGATCGCTCAAAAGGTATTAGATTCTTCAGGGTTAGGAATCAATTCCTTGATTCTCCGAAATTTTACGGTAAAAGTAGAGCCACCGGGTTGGCTATCCTTTGAACTTGCTACCTCTGGTTTAGCGGCTTGGTTGCAGTGCTTAACCCAAGCCTACGTGCCCTTACCAGAACCGGAGTACGATTTAGTTTCTCTAGGCCTCACGCTAGATTCCATGCCAGAGCGTGCATTGCCGAACTCATCAGATTTCTCTGGGGGTCAGGTTTTTGACTTATTTACAGTTCAGTATGCGCACGCTCGCTGTGCTGCTTTGCTACGCTTAGCGGGAAGGCAAAGTGAGCTGACTGAAGATTTGACCAACACGGGCCAGAATTCACCGAGTGCGATCGCTCTGCAACCGATTCCTTGGCTGAGTGCTACAGGTGAGCTGCGCTTAACTCACGCTACCGAACAAAGTTTAATTTTTGTCTTGATAGATACAGTAGATGAATTGCTTGATCTAGTCACCAGTGCAGCGATCGCTCAATCACCGCCTTTAGGGTGGCAAGCCAGGGTGGAGAGATTAGCCTCAGCTTTGGCGCAGGCATTCCTCAGTTTCTATGACGCTTGTCGGTTTTGGGGGGAGGTACAGCAACGAGATCCAGCTTTAGTGCAAGCTCGGCTTGGTTTAGTATTGGCTACTCAACTTATGCTACAGGGAATACTGCGTGATTTTTTAGGTCTCATAGCACCTGCCGAGCTGTAGAAATCAGCCCCTGCTGGGAGGAAGGAGTTTGGTCGCAACCCATGAAGCAAAACGATCACAACTCTGTATTCTTTATCACAGAATTTCTATACTGGGGCTACCTTAGGTCATATCTTATGAAATTTATTTGAAGAAGGGGTGACAAAGCTGTGTCAGTCAGTTATATTAATTCTTGTGTGAGGAGCGAACCAGTCAGGGCACCGAGACGAAACACGGCCAGTCGTCGGTGCCCTTTCTGACTTTTAAACCAAAATCACCTAAGCCAGCCTTCTTTAAACCCGGATTACAGCACAAACTCTTCGATCGCAGCGGCGGCTCCATCCAACTCTACGCTGGGAGCAACCCAATCAGCGATCGCTTTTACGTCATTGGGTGCATCTCCCATCGCTACACCAATTCCAGCGTATTCAAGCATTTCTACATCATTAAAGTTGTCGCCCACGGTCATGACATTCTCGGCCTGGAGTCCCAGGATTTCTTCGGCCAAGTGCTTTACCGCGACTCCTTTATTTACTAAAGGATTAGTGGCTTCAAAGAAAGTGGCGACAGATTTGGTCAAGTAGAGTTCGGCGGGAGTGTAACGCTGGCGCAGACCCCCAAATAATCGTTCAATTACGTCTGTGTCATCGCTTAGGGCCAATACCTTGGTAGGTTCATCGCTCAGGGCGTGGCGTAAGTCTCCCACCACAATCGGCTCCACTTCCGATCGCTCTGCATAGATTTTGGTTTCTGGTGTCAGTTCTCGAACGTAGAGCTGATCGTTGATATAGAAATGCACTGACAACAGCGATCGCAATTCTGGCTGCTCGAAATAATCTAACAAGCGATGAGCCGCTTCCTTGGACACAGGCCAATGGCGATGAACTTGTTGAGTCACAACATCTTTAATCAAAGCTCCTTGATAGGCCAGTAGAGGCAGGTCGGAGCCAACAGCTTGATGAAAGCGTACCGCCGAGCAAAACATTCGACCTGTGGCGATCGCAACCTTCACACCTTTGGCTTGAGCGGCCCGAATCGCTTGTTTAACAGGTTCACGAACTTGATTTGAGGTTCCGGCGATCGTGCCATCAATATCCAAAACCAGTAACTGAATGTCCTTGGGCGTAACCTCTGTAGACTTTGCCGAAGTGGGTTGAGTCGCGGTAGATTCCTGCATCGTGACCTCCTCAGGTGCTAGCTGGTAAGAGTTGGGCTGCTGTGCCAATTTTCATCCCCAGCGTATCAGGCTCAGCCAATCTTGCTCTAGGTGGCATCGGAAAGCACTATCGAGTCCCAGACGGTCGCAAATGCAGCGCTTACTCTGGCACAATCCTTTCAAACTATCATCACAGCAGGAGAGTTGCAGTGGCGCAGGAACCTGAGGAACTTCAGGGACAGACAGCAGCAAGCGATCGCGTTCTGACCCGCAAACAACAGCAACAGCGATTAACGGAACTCGCACTGGTATTTTTGCGTTTGGGGGCGATCGCGTTTGGGGGGCCTGCGGCTCACATCGCCATGATGGATCAAGAGGTCGTGAGCCGCCGTCAGTGGATGAGCCGAGAGAAATTGCTCGATTTGCTGGGGGTGACAAACTTGATTCCAGGCCCCAATTCGACCGAGCTAGCGATTCACATCGGCTACGAACGAGCAGGATGGCGCGGCTTGTGGGTGGCGGGAGGTTGCTTTATTCTGCCTGCAATGCTGATCGTTTGGGCGTTAGCTGCTATGTATGTTCGCTATCAAACGGTTCCTCAGGTCGCTTGGCTGCTCTATGGCATTAAACCTGTGATCATTGCCATTGTGGTTCAGGCGCTATTGAATCTGGGCCAGAAGGCAGCCAAAGATGTGCCTACGATCGTCGCAGGTGTCGGTGCGATCGCCGCCTACTTGGCTGGTTTTAACGAAATTTTGGTGCTGATTTTGCTAGGTATCGCAGTGATGCTGGTGAAAAATTGGCCTCTTAAAGGACAAAGTACTGGGGCCTTTTTATTTCCGCTTCCAAAAATTTTGGCCCAGATCGGTACCCCTACAGCAGCCGTTACTTCTATCTCATCAGCATCAATCCCATCGGTGAATTGGGTCAGCGTCTTTCTATTCTTTCTCAAGATTGGCTCTGTGCTTTACGGCAGTGGTTATGTATTGCTGGCATTTCTGCAAAGGGATTTGGTTGAGCGTCACCAGTGGTTGACCTCTCAGCAACTTTTAGATGCCATTGCCATTGGTCAGATTACACCGGGGCCAGTGTTCACTACGGCTACGTTCATTGGCTATCTGCTGGCAGGAAATTCTGGGGCGATCGCTGGAACTATCGGCATTTTCTTACCCGCTTTCGTGCTGGTGTGGGTTATTAATCCTTGGGTACCTAAGTTGAGGCAATCCCTCTGGGCCAGTGGATTTCTGGATGGGGTGAATGCGGCGTCGCTGGGATTGATGGCGGGAGTGACCTATACCTTAGGACGAGCCGCACTGATGGATTGGTTGACCGTGATTGTGGCAATTTTGAGTGCGATCGCGCTGTACCGCTTCAAACTCAACGCTGCCTGGTTGGTACTAGGAGGAGGGGCGATCGGATTTGTCTCCCAGCAATTGGGCTTTCTCCAGTGAGCAATACTGATGAGAAATACTGAGACTGAGAGATACTGAGACCGACGGAGATGGAATTTATGCAACTGAGTAGAATCATTCACTGATGGATCAATGAATTGTGATAGCCTTTGGGCTATGGCTGAGGCATACAGTCGCCGTCGGGCGATCCATCAAGTTTTATTGGCTACTCTTTGGTTGACACTGCTAATTTTTGCAGTGAAGGTTTGGGCTGGCTGGGCAGCTAAATCTCTCAGTCTGCTAGCGGAATCGGTACATACCTTAATCGATGGGTTTAGTACGCTTCTCAGCATCTTAGCGGTCACTTCGCCCTATCGCACCACGGGGCGGGAAGTGTGGGGGCATAGTCGCTTAGAATCTGGCGGTGCCCTCTTACTTGTAGCTCTGCTAGGATTTTCGAGCCTCAACTTGCTTGGTGCAGCCTTGCAGCAATTAGAAGCTTCGACTCGCAACGGTGCTTTGCCCTTTTCGGTCAGCATGAATCTGCCACTGATCCAGCTCTTAGGGGTTGCGATCGCCATTGGTATTTGTTTAGCTTTTTTCGAGCGCTATGAAGCGAGAGTCCTCGAAAGTGTGGCTCTACGACTCAATGCTAACCATATTTTGCAAGATGCTTGGCTGAGCGTTGTCGTCTTGATTGGCCTCGTGGGAGTTTGGCGCGGCTACGTTTGGCTCGATCCGTTACTGGCGATCGCGATGGTCTTTGCTGCCATCCAGAGTTGTTGGCGAGTGCTGAACTGGCAGCTACCTCTCTTAGTGCGGCAAGTGGCGATCGCCCCGGAAATTTTGGCGCAACTGGCACGGCAAGTTGAAGGGGTAACTCACTGCTACCGGATTGAGTCCCGTGGGATTGTCGGTCGGCAGGTATTTGTCGAAATGTACTTAGTGTTGCACCCCGAATTTACAGGAGCTGCCCGCGTCATTGCCGAACGAGTGGAGGGCGCGATTCGGGAACGCTATGGCCCCGTACAAACCATTATTCATATAGACACGGATCAATCGTCGGCAGAAAATTCCCACAACTCACTCGGAACCAATCACACCCACGACAAACCCAGGTAAAGACTAGCTCAGGTAAGAACTAGGTAAGGAGCGGAACTCGCTAGAATGGGATCTATGGCTCAATCTACTTCTGCTCCTGTGTCTACTCACAATTCCCTACCAGAAAAGCACCCCAAGGTGATTTTGGTTGATGGTCACTCTTTAGCCTTTCGCTCGTATTTTGCCTTTGCTAAAGGGCGGGATGGGGGTCTACGCACCTCCACTGGCATTCCCACCAGCGTGAGTTATGGTTTTCTCAAAGCCCTGCTAGAAGTGATGGAATCTGAGCAGCCAGACTATGTGGCGATCGCCTTTGACCTGAGTGCGCCCACATTTCGCCACGAAGCTGACGAAACCTACAAGGCAGGCCGCCCCGAAACGCCAGAAGATTTCAAGCCAGATCTGAAAAACCTGAAAGAACTGCTCCACGCCCTCAACTTGCCCGTCGTCACAGCTTCGGGTTACGAAGCCGACGATGTGATTGGGACTTTGGCCCGACGCGCCAGTACAACTGGATATCCCGTCAAGATTTTGAGTGGCGACCAAGACTTATTTCAACTAATTGACCTCAATCCAAATATTACAGTGCTGCATTTGGGCAACCCCTTTGCTCGCGGCAACACCGGGCACCCAAATGAATTTGGTGCAGAACAAGTAAAAGCCAAATTGGGCGTTTTGCCTAGCCAAGTTGTTGATTACAAAGCCCTCTGTGGCGACTCCTCCGACAACATTCCAGGGGTGAAAGGCATTGGCGCGAAAACAGCAGTGCAATTGCTCAGCACCTATGGCTCTCTAGAACAGATCTATGCCTCCTTAGATCAGATCAAAGGAGCCGTGAAGCAAAAGCTAGAAGCAGGGCGAGAAGAGGCGCGCCACTCGCAATGGATGGCCCAGATTCATCTGGATGTGCCTTTAGACATCAGCTTAGAAGACTGCCAGCTCAAGGGCTTCGATCGCGAAGCTGTGGTGTCATTACTGGAAAAACTAGAGTTTCAGTCTCTGCTGAAGAAAACCCTACAACTGCAAAAACTCTTTGGCGGCGCAGGGTTCGATCTAGGGTCAGACAATGATGCTACCCCCGATTTCTCAGAAACCGATGGTGTCGCAGCGGCCTCAGCCAGCCAAGTAGGAACTGCCACCACTAAGCAATTTCTCAACGACTTTGAAGGTGAGGACTTAGCTTTTTTTAGTGCTGAAGAAACGGATGCCGCCCAGCAACAGAAGCATGGCCCTGCCCTGATTCAGCCCCAAATCATTCAATCGCCAGAGCAACTAGCCGAACTTGTGCAGCGGTTGCAAGCCTTAACCGATCCAACGACCCCAGTTGCTTGGGACACCGAAACCAGTGACCTGGAGCCACGAGATGCAGAGCTAGTGGGTATTGGCTGCTGCTGGGGAGCGGGCGAAAGTGACATGGCCTATCTGCCCGTAGGACACAAAACTGGCCCTAACTTAGACAAAGCTACGGTGATAGAAGCGCTACGACCCATATTGGAAAGCACCCAATACCCGAAAGCTCTACAAAATGCCAAGTTCGATCGCCTGGTGTTTCGCTGCCAAGGCATTGAGCTAGCAGGCGTGGTGTTTGATTCGATGCTAGCCAGTTATGTGCTTGATCCAGACAATAGCCACAACCTCACCGACTTAAGCCGTCGTTATTTGGGCATCACACCGCAAAGTTATACCGAACTCGTTCCCAAAGGCCAAACGATCGCGGATATTGATATTTCGAGTGTTGCCAACTACTGCGGCATGGACGTGTACACCACCTTCCACTTAGTCTCCAAGCTGAGAGACGAGTTAACACCTGTTCCAGAAATACACCGTTTGCTGCTAGAGATAGAACAGCCCTTAGAACCCGTCTTGGCGGAGATGGAATATTGTGGGGTCCGCATCGATCAGGAATATCTGCGGGAGTTCTCGCGATCGTTAGAAAAAGAGCTAGCTTTGATCGAGGCCAGAGCCTACGAAGCAGCGGGTGAGAAATTTAACCTTGGATCACCGAAGCAACTGAGTGAGCTGTTATTCGGCAAACTCAAGCTCGATCGCAAAAAATCCCGCAAAACTAAAACAGGCTACTCCACAGATGCCGCCACATTAGAAAAGTTGCAAGGTGATCACCCTGTCGTCGATGCCATGTTGGAGTCTCGGACTCTGTCTAAGCTCAAGTCTACCTATGTCGATGCGCTGCCTAATCTAGTGCGGCCCGATACACATCGAGTCCATACCAACTTCAATCAAACGGGCACCACCACAGGCAGACTTTCTTCTTCCAATCCCAACCTGCAAAACATTCCGATTCGGACTGCCTTTAGTCGGCAAATTCGCAAAGCCTTTATTCCAGAGGAGGGGTGGCTCCTAGCAGCGGCTGATTACTCTCAAATTGAGTTACGGATTTTGGCCCACCTTAGCCAAGAACCTGTTCTAGTCGAAACCTATCGCAATAACGAGGATGTCCATACCCTCACCGCTCGGTTGTTGTTGGAAAAAGACACCATCAGCTCCGAAGAACGCCGCTTGGGTAAGATCATCAATTTTGGCGTGATTTATGGCATGGGGGCGCAGCGGTTTGCTCGTGAGTCAGGCGTGAAAGCTTCAGAAGCCAAACTGTTTATCGATCGCTTTAACCAACGCTATCCCAAAGTTTTTGCCTATTTGCAAACTATGCAACAACAGGCGATCGCGCGAGGCTATGTTGAAACCATTTTTGGTCGGCGGCGCTATTTCAATTTTACGAATGACAGTTTGCTAAAGCTACGTGGTCGGAAGCCAGAGGAGATTGATCTCGATAGCTTGCGGCCTGGTCAATATGATGCAGGTTTATTGCGAGCTGCGGCCAACGCCCCGATTCAAGGCTCCAGTGCCGACATCATCAAGATCGCGATGGCAAAATTACATGAGATTCTCCGTTCTCATCAAGCAAACCTTTTACTTCAAGTTCATGACGAACTGATCTTTGAATTACCTCCAGAAGAATGGGAGTCACTAAAACCTCAAATTAAATCCACTATGGAAACTGCTGTTCAACTCAGCGTGCCGCTCTTAGTAGAAATAAACGCAGGCAAAAACTGGATGGAAACCAAATAGCAAGTTAATTTGAGTTAGCAATTCCTCATTTCCTACCCAAGGAGCGTTAGCGTGGCCTTCCGGAAACCAATTACTACTTTGGGTGGCCTCATGTGGTGGCAGAACATCAAGCAGGACATGTATTTCTTGATGCAAGAGCACAAAGTTGGTTTACCAATGTGGCCTTATAAATATCGCATCCTGCTGCGGGAGAACAGAATGGAGATTGCTAACTCTAACGATCTTCAAGACATTGAGTTGGATTGGGAATATTTACAGGTTCATGCAGTACCTCAACTGAATCAAAAAATTGTAATTGCTCAACTAGGTTGACCTAAGCACGCCTTTGGTAGAAGATGATAAACTTTTGCCATGAAGGAACTGCCCCCTCTCGCTGGACTGAGTCACGCAGAAAAGGATGCCCTGATTCAAGGGCTGTGGCAGGAGTTGCAAACGTTGCGCTCAGAGGTCGAAAAGCTGAAGCAAAAACGGGTCAAGAAAACCTCCCGTAATTCAAGTTTGCCTCCTTCTCAGGGCTTCAAGCCAAATCAGAGGAGGGCTCAGTCCCCTGCCCTCAATGGTGAGGAAACGGGAAGTCACCGTAACGGTGGGCGAGAATTGAGCCAACAACCGGATCAAGTCGTCGTTGCCCAAGCCAAGAGTTGTCCCCACTGTGGGGTCGAAGTGGAGCTATCAACACAACGCTTGAGCGGGACTTACGAACGCATTGAATTGCCGCCGATGACTCCTCACATCACCCGGGTTGAACGTTACGGTGGGACTTGCCAGTGTTGTCAGCAGGCGTATGAAGCGCCTGTTCCAGTCGGTTTGGAGCCAGGGTCTCCCTTTGGCACCAGTGTCGTGAGTTTAGTGACCTATCTCCGTTACAGCCATGCCATCAGCTATCAACGGCTGAGCCAGCTGATGAGTGAGCTTTACGGTCTCAGCCTGTCCGAAGGAGCGATTGCCAATCTCCTGCAACGGGTGCGCTCTCAGCTAGAAAACCCGGTGGCCAAGATTGTCGAACGTTTACGCAGTGCTCGTCTCGTCGGCAGTGATGAGACGGGGGCACGAGTGAAGGGGACCAACCAGTGGGAATGGGTGTTTCAGAACGACCAGGTGTGTTTGCACGTGATTCGTCCCAGTCGTGGCAAAACGGTCATTGATACCGTGATGGCGGGGCATCAACCACAGGTTTGGGTGTCTGATTTATTCAGTGCCCAGACCGCCCATCCGGCGCACGACTGGCAAGTGTGTCTAGCCCATCAACTGCGCGATTGTCAGTATGCCATGGATGCGGGTGATGAGTTGTTTGCGCCCCGGATGAAATGGCTGCTCCTCAAAGCCATTGCCCTGCAACGGCGACGACACACCCTGGCTGCCTCAACCGTTCAGCAGTATTGCTCTCGATTTCGCGGCTTACTGCGGGAGATCTTGAATCTGCAACCCAAATCGCTCGAGGGACAGCGGTTGCTCAAACGCTATCAGAAGATTCGGGCTCATCTGTTGCTGTTTTTGACGGATGAGACAATTCCGTCAACCAATAATGCCAGTGAGCAGGCGTTGCGCTGGAGCGTCGTCTTTCGCAAGGTGACGAACGGATTCCGCTCGGACTGGGGAGCGGAGCTATTCGCTCAGGTGCGATCGCTTGTCAACACTGCGAAGCGTCAGGGCATTGCTGCCTTTGATGCCATTTCCCGTGCCCTTACCTCACAGCAGACAGATTGGCTACTGGGTTGAGCAATTACATGAAATTTTAAGAGTGATGAAAGTCACAAGGAACCTCAGGGCATCTTGTGGGTAGAGAGTTCTTGTGATTTTGAACTTATGACCATTCGTAGACGTTTCTTTCTTCAGGCTGGCGCAGGAATGCTACTGGCCTCAGCGGCTCATGGTTGTATTCAATCGCCACAAAGCGGCTCAACCCTCAAAGCCAGCAACACTTTATTGAACAAAATTAAGCAACAAGGACATTTATTAGTTGCCACTGAGGATGACTATCCTCCTTTCGAGTTTTTGGTTAACGAAAAGCCGATTGGTTTCGATCACGAGTTACTAGAACAACTCAGAAAAACCGTTCCCTTCGAGATTCGTCAAGAAATTTTGCCTTGGCAGGGTATTCTTCCGGGAGTGGCTGACGGTACCTACGACTTAGCTCTGACCGCAGTGGGTATTACCGACGATCGCGCCAAAACCTTAGATTTCACCATGCCGATCGCGGAATCGACCATTGCTTATATCAAACGCAAAGACGATCCGAAAAT
The DNA here is from genome assembly GCF_030409055.1 of Trichocoleus desertorum NBK24. Taxonomy (GTDB): domain Bacteria; phylum Cyanobacteriota; class Cyanobacteriia; order FACHB-46; family FACHB-46; genus Trichocoleus; species Trichocoleus desertorum_B. The sequence continues at coordinate 4,550,730 of NZ_CP116619.1, forward strand.
TAAAGCGATCGCAGACCTCTCTGGCAAAGTTTTGGGAGTTCAGCAAGGCGGTGTTTCTCTGGCAGCTATCCCTGACCTAGAGGCCCAACTTAAACGACAAGGCGGTACGCTAGGCCCAGTCAAGCAATATCGTGGCTTTGCAGAAGCTTATCAAGATCTGCTGAATCAGCGTCTAGATGCAGTCCTCAACAACATTGTTTCCCTCTCAGTGTTAGTTAGCGAAAAACCTGCCATTTTTGAGTTGGGTGAGCGGATCAGCCGCAAATCTTATGCAGCCTGGGCGGTCAAAAAAGGTAATCAAGACCTACTCGACTTACTCAACCGTTTTCTCGGCGATCTTCGCACGCAAGGGGAGTTGAGACGACTCCAATCAAAGTGGTTCAAGATTACCTTTGAAGATTTACCGACTCAACCCCTACTTCCCGGCGATCGCCCTCTGCTATAAGCATTTTTCTGGTCGCCCCCTGACATGAAGATTTTTAGAAAGGAAGTTAAATCACAGCGGCATCTCATGAACCTCCTAATTGGGGCGACAACCCTGATTGTTAGTTTAGGAGCTTATTACAGTTATCAACTCGTTCGCCGTGTGATGTTGGAGAGTTTGCAGCAAAATGCCTTTTTAGAAGTGGCGCACGGTGGGGACGATATTGATCGCTGGCTGGCAACCTTGAAAGTTCATGTGGAAACCCTAGCCAATACCACCGTCGTGAAATCAATGGATTGGGCGATCGCGGAACCTTATCTGAAAACTGAAGTTTTGCGCTTTAGTGATGTTTATGCCATTGCGATCGCCCAGGCTGACGGTCAGCGCCAGGTGATCGGCGGTAAACCTGCAAATGTCAAAGATCGCGCGTACTTCCGAAAGGCAATGGCAGGACAGACCAATGTGAGCGATCCACTGATCAGTCGAGCCGCCAAAGTTCCCACTATTTCAGTTGCGACTCCGATCCGACGAGGGTTTGATACAACCAGCCCTCCCGTTGGAGAAATTCATAATTTAGTACGGCTCGATCGCATTGCCCATGTGGTTGATAGCCTCCACTATGGCGACAATAGCTATGCCTTTGCGCTTGACTCAAAAGGCGAAATCATTGCGCATCCCAACTCGGAGCTGCTGTTTACATCGGAGCAGCCATCTGCCAACCTGCTAGAGTCCTCGGACAAGAGCTTAGCTGCGATCGCCCAACAAATGGTAAGTCAGCAACAGGGAATCAAGCTATTGCCCATCAATGGCACCTGGAAATATGTCGCTTACCTCCCCCTCAAAGAAGCCGACTGGTCAGTGGCACTGGTGATTCCACGAGCCAATATTGAGTCCCAACTGCGATCGCTCGATATCATTGCCCTCGTAGTTTTGGGACTCGCTGGAACCATGATTGTTGTGCTCTGGCAAGTGCAAGCTCGCGAACAAGGCCAACTGAAAAAATCCAATGAACTGCTAGAACAACGAGTCGCCGAACGCACAGCTACACTCTCTACTACCCTGGAGCAACTTCAACATTCACAGTTACGACTCGTGCAAAACGAAAAAATGTCGGCTCTAGGCAGTTTGGTAGCAGGCGTAGCTCATGAAATCAATAACCCTGTTAACTTCATCTCCGGCAACATTACTCATGCCAACGAGTATGCGCGAGACTTGCTCCAACTTCTTCAGCTTTATCAAAAACACTACCCTCGTCCGCACCCAGAGGTTAGCGACTGTGCAGACACAATTGATATCGATTTTTTGGCTGAAGACCTGTTAAAAATCCTTGGCTCAATGCGAATGGGTGCCAACCGGATTCAGCAAATTGTTTTGTCGCTGAGAAATTTTTCTCGCCTCGACCAAGCAGAAGTTAAGCCTGTGGATATTCATGAAGGCATTGACAGCACACTATTAATTTTGCAACACCGCTTTAAAACCAATTCCGATCGGCCTGAAGTAGCTCTGATTAAGGAGTACGGCTCTCTTCCCCTAGCCGAATGTTATGCGGGGCAGCTAAATCAGGTGTTCATGAACATCCTCAGCAATGCTCTCGATGCTTTGGAAGAGCGAGAGAACCAAAGCCACGCAGCAACTCTACAACAATCCCCTAGCACCATTTGGATTACTACTCAACAGCAGGGCCGAGATCGCATTACAGTTTGCATCGCTGACAACGGTATAGGCATGTCTCCAGAAGTGCGGCAGCGAGTTTTTGATCCCTTCTTTACTACCAAATCTGTGGGCAAGGGTACAGGCATGGGCATGTCAATTAGCTTTCAGATCGTGACCGAGAAGCATCAAGGGCAAATTTGGTGCGAATCTCAATTGGACCAAGGCACTAAATTCTGGATTGAAATTCCGATCAAACAAACTGCTAATTTAGTCAGTCAAGGCGCTACGCAAACTTAGAGTCCGGCCAGTAAGCACAACAAGCCAGCTTCCGTCCACTCCACTACGGCTCCATAGGTATCACCCGTATGACCACCGAGCTTGTGGTTGAACCATGCGCCCGTTAGCCAAGCGATCGCCACACCTCCCACAGCCATCCCCACAGCAACAGGCCATTGAGCTGAATTGAGCGCAATTTGCAATCCGCTAAGACCCAACAACAAAAATAAGCTAGGCACGATCTCCCAGAGCGAACGAATGGCTTCCTTGTGAAAGGCTCCTTTCCCCGTGGGTTTGAGGTAAGAGTAACGCGCGATCGCCACGAGTTGCCCCCAACGCCCCCAGCCTGCTGCCGCCATTAAAGCCAGCCATCGATCTCCTTCCAAGTCATTTAGAGCTGTGGTTTTGAGCAAGACCAGAGCGAGCGCCGCCATGACTCCAAAAGCTCCAGAGCGGCTATCCGTCATTACTTCTAAGCGGCGTTCTGGGTCTAAAACCGCCAAACCGTCTGCGGTGTCCATCGCTCCATCTAAGTGCAAGCCACCCGTCACAGCGATCCAAGTCACTACAATCAGGGCACTGCGAGTCAAAATGGGCATTGCGATCGCTTGTAATCCCGCATCCAGTAGACCTAACAGCCCCCCGAGGAGCAACCCTATGCAAGGCGCGAGACGAGCGACTCCTTGAAACTCTAAGGCCCAAGTTGGGGGGACGGGCAGACAGGTATAGAAGGCGATCGCCGCCGCTACTCTAGAACTAACTCCCACAACTACTCCATTTTATTAGCGCCACTACCCTGACGTTGATTCGCCCCGCTGACCAGTCTCGGTGGTTAGAAGGCAGTTTTCAGCCTTTTGACCGAACTCATACTTCCCTGAAACCAGCAAAATTAAGAAGAAGAATAGACTTTATGATGGCTTTAGGTTCCTCGCTCCAAGACCCCTTTTATGAGGTTGGCTCAGAAATCGAGTCTTTAGCTGGCCCCATCTTAGGTTGGAAACACTCAATAAATTTACTCAAGTGAACGATGGCGACCAACCACCCAAGAGGGTGTTGCTAAATCGGGTAAAATCAGCAGATTCACCCAAATTTTGTTAGTAGCGAACCGAAAATCTTGAGCTAAGATTGTCTCGTACCCAACCTTTTCCTGATCCAGCAGGCACCCTCTCAGGGGCTAGCTGTCCTGAAGTCGTCCCATTAGCGTATCTTTAGAACTTCTTCTAGCTTTGGTCGCCAAGTCCTTGGTCACTAAATTCTTAGCCGAGTTCTAGCATCAACTCTAATCCCTGCATCCCGCTATAAGGCCCATTTGAGGCTGTTTCCCATGAGTCATGATCCCCTGTCTAGAGATATGAGGTTGCCAGCACCCTGCATTGTTGATACTGGCATCATTGTGAGTAAACAAGATATGCAGCGGCTGTTAGCTGACTTGGGCCGAGTTCGCTATATCTATACTCAAGATGGCAATCTTCTCAGTGAAGGGGAAGGATGCGTACTAGAGGTTTTTGCCGATCCGCAACAGTCAACTCTCGTCGCCAATCACGCGCTGTATTTAAACGTTTATAGCTTTGACTACTTAGAGCTAAAAAAATCAGTTGAGCTACAACCTTGTTTTGATCTAATCCAAGATGCAAGACAACTCCGGTTGATTCCTGTCTCCAATCCTCTGCAAGATCAAACTACCCGAAACTTGAATGCAGCCGCCCTAGAAGCAGTTGTAGCTGAGGTGCTGTCTGCTAATTGGGATGTCAGAATTGATGATGAAGAGAACTTTTCTTTTTAGATTCATCGTTACGTCTGGGTTTTGATCGATGAAGGTTGCGGTCTTCAGTAGCAAACCCTATGACCGAACGTTTCTAGCAGCTGCCAACGCTCAACATGGTCATGAGCTGCATTTCTTTGAATCTCACTTAACCAGCCAGACTACAGTGCTAGCGGCTGGTTTTTCCGCAGTCTGCATTTTTATCAACGATTCTCTAGATGCCGAAGCGTTAGCTGCTTTATCTGAGCAGGGAGTCCGCTTGGTTGCCCTGCGGAGTGCAGGATTTAACCATGTAGATATAGCAGCGGCGGAGAAGCTTGGCTTAACGGTGGTTCGCGTTCCTGCTTATTCTCCTCATGCGGTCGCTGAGCATACGGTTGCCCTGATTCTGACGCTGAACCGCAAGACTCATCGAGCTTATGCGCGTGTCCGAGAAAGCAACTTTTCTTTGGATGGGCTGCTGGGCTTTGATCTGCACGGTCGTACTGTTGGCATTGTGGGCACAGGTAAAATTGGGGCGATCGTGGCCCAAATTATGCATGGCTTTGGTTGTTGTTTACTCGCATACGATCGCGTTCCCAATCCTGCTTGTGAGGCGATCGCGGTGGAATATATCTCATTGGCAGACTTACTCGCTGCCGCTGACATCATTACGCTACATGCCCCCCTCACCCCTGAGACTCATCACCTCATTGACCCCGCAGCCATAGGCCAGATGAAGCCAGGAGTAATGCTGATTAATACTAGTCGGGGCGCTTTAGTCGATACCCAAGCGATTATTGGCGGCTTGAAGTCGGGTCAAATTGGTTACTTGGGCCTTGATGTTTACGAGCAAGAAGCCGACTTATTTTTCGAGGATTTGTCCAACACGGTGATCCAGGATGATCTGTTTCAGCGATTGCTCACATTTCCGAATGTAATCATTACTGGACACCAAGCGTTTTTCACCGAAACTGCCTTAAAGAACATTGCCGAAACGACCTTGGCTAATCTTACAGACTTTGAACAAGGCCGTCCCTGTGCCAATCAAGTTACGTGACTCAACAACCCAACCTAAGACAGATTCAGGGTAGAGGTTCTGATTTTAGGCTTATGGGATGCTCTAACAAGCAGGTTAACTAGAAACTTTTCTTAACAAATTTTGAAGTTCTTGTTGTTAACTATCTTGCAATTTGTGAAGCTCTGCTTTAGTGTCAGATATGTTTGAGAACTAGCAAAAACAGTTCTTTAACTCTGCTACTGTCTAGCGTTAGTTAGAGCTTCCCAAAGCTACTATCACCCAGGTCGTCGTTCTTGAGATATTCGTATGAATCCCGAACTAAAAACATCTGATTATATTGATTCCAGTGCCCCAGAGATGGTCGCTGACGTTGATGATATAGCAGAAATTGAGGTTACCACTGCTGAACCTGCTCCGCTTGTTGTACAGCCTCATCAGCAATCCCAGTCTTCCGAGCAATGGAGACAAATTGGTGAGCGTGTTTCTCACTATTTAGGACAGCTACCCGAACTGTTATCTGATTTCTTTAGTCAGTATCAGCGCCCTTTGATTACCTTGGGCCTTCTGTTTGGGGGCATTGTTACTGTCAAGCTCACCCTAGCGATTCTAGACGCTATCAACGATATTCCTCTCCTAGCTCCTACTTTTGAGCTAGTCGGAATTGGTTACTCGGCTTGGTTTGTTTACAGATACCTATTGAAGGTTGAGAACCGCCAAGAGCTGTCTCAAGAAATTGATGCGCTGAAACAGCAAGTTATTGGTGCTCAGAAGTAATTTATCTCGGCAGCACTGAGTTTAAGTGTTGCTGAGGCAAGCCCGGATTTGCCATCAATTTAGCTAAGAAGCCCACTATTAATCAGTGGGCTTTTTGATAGAAACTAAAAACTTATTCTCAAGGTTAATTTCGGTTTTGCTGAACCCGAAGGCAGACCATAATCCCACCTTACGCTGCAACTACCTGACCTGAGTCGAGGAGCGATCGCGCTATTCCTAAGTTATAAGGTAATGGGCGAGGTGACGGATGATAGTCTCGTTCGTGAGGTGGGCCATGACGCAAGACAGCATTTACTAAAACGCAAGGCTCACTACTGAGGTTGATCGCTCCATGCAAGACACCGGGAGGAATGGTGACAACGCTGGGACTGCGATCGCTTAGGGGAATGTATTGATATTGCCGATTCTGGAGTACGACTAAAACGAAACTGCCTCGAACAACCAGAATCTGATCGGTTTGAAAACGATGGACAAAGAGATCGTCGATGGTTTGGGGTGGAATTTGTACCAGCATGGTTTCATCGCTAGATTGAGGCGTATAGAATTTGGCCATTCCCCCTTTGATCGCCTCAAGAGGTCGAATTTCGATTTTTTTAGTCAGTCCCATAAGAAATTACCTAACTGGTTGCTTAGGTTCCATTGTTAGGTAATACAAATTAAATATTTGTTATATATGCTTCAAATGAGCGCCATTTTGTGATATAAAGCTCAGTCTGGCTTGGGTGTGTTAGAGCTGAAGCCCTGCAATACTTCTCGGTTTAGAGATACAGCCCTAGAGATCCCCGTTAGTTCCCCGATTGAGGAGGAAACTAGTTTGGTTTTAGCTGCCTTAAAAAGGGCTAGGAGATTGAGTCTTAGCCGAGAAGTATTGCGAAGCCTTGCAGAAGGGTGGTTGAGGGTCTCGATAGTGGGTTATAGGGCTGAGATGGTGAGTTCGTTTAGATGAGTGGGATTGCCGTGGATGGCGACGCTGCGCTGGTTGGCGGCTAGGTGACGCACGATCTTATAAATAGACTCAATTTGGTCGGGGGAACCTGCTTTCTCGGCGATCGCTGCTAAGGAGAGGGGTTGCCCAGATTCCTGTAAAGCTTTGACCACTTGTTTTTGCAGGTCGAGTACAGAGGCAGCAGCTTTTTTACCTGCCTCTACCCCTGGTTGGTGGTAGGCGTTGACGTTCACTAAAAAGCCGTAGAGACCCACAGCTCTTTCGTACAGGGCAATTAAGGCTCCGACGTTATAAGGGTCAACTTGCGGGATGGTGACGGTGATTGAGTCACGCTGATTTTCGTAAAGGGCGCGACGAGTGCCTTGCAGTAGACCGGAGAGATAGTCTCCAGAGGTAACTCCCGGTTCGACTTCTACTGATGGGCCTTGGCGATCGCGCAGCACTTCAATAAAGGTGACAAAAAAATTGGCGACGCCTTCCCGCAACTGTTGCACATAGGCGTGCTGATCGGTGGAGCCTTTGTTGCCATAAACGGCGATGCCTTGATGCACCACTTGGCCGTTGAGATCTTTTTCTTTACCCAGGGACTCCATGACTAACTGCTGGAGGTAGCGACTGAACAGCAGCAGGCTGTCTTTGTAGGGCAGCACTACCATGTCTTTTTCGCCCCGACCATTCCCGGCGTAGTACCACGCCAAGGCTAGGAGAGCGGCTGGATTGCTTTTGAAATCGGGAATACGAGTCGCAGCATCCATCTCTTTCGCACCCTCTAGCATGGTGCGGATATCAATTCCTTGTAGGGCAGCGGGCAACAAACCTACGGCGGAAAGCTCGGAAGTGCGTCCTCCCACCCAGTCGTGCATCGGGAAGGTAGCTAACCACTCTTCAGATTTAGCCAACTTGTCTAAGCTGCTATCTCGGCCTGTGATGGCGATCGCATACTGAGGAAAATTCAGTCCTTGATTGCTGTAGGCTTTTTGCACTTCCAGCATGCCGTTGCGGGTTTCTGGGGTGCCACCGGACTTGGAAATTGTGATAACCAGGGTGCTAGAGAGGCGGTCTTTAAGTTGAGTTAGGACGCGATCGATGCCTGCGGGATCGGTGTTGTCAATAAAGTGAAGGTTGAGGGGCGGAAAATCTGGTGCTAGGGCGGCGGCAACAAATTGTGGCCCTAAAGCTGAACCCCCAATTCCGATGGAAAGCACATCGGTGAACTTTTCGGTTTGGGGAGGACGAATGGCCCCACTATGAATTTTTTGGGTAAACGCTTCAATTTGCTCTAGCGTTTCCACAATGTCTTGCTTCAGTTCGGAGGTAGGAGCCAAATCGGGGTCACGGAGCCAATAGTGGCCGACCATCCGATCCTCATCTGGGTTGGCGATCGCTCCTTTCTCTAGCTCTGCCATGTTCCGAAAGGCCCGCTCAAATTTGGGCTGGAGTGCTTCGACGAAGGCATCATCAAACCGCATGCGGCTAATATCAAGATAAAATCCCAAGCCCTCGTGGTAGTAAAGCCAGTCTTGGTAACGTTGCCAAAGTGCAGCGGCATCCATAAACAGTATTTCCACCTATTGTCTTTACCATTGATTAGTTTACCGATGGAGTTGGAGTCTGTCTGAGAACTCTAAACATTCGGTTTTGGAAGGATACGCAAAAACTTGATAATTTGACCCGTAACTTCGATGCCAACAAAGTGGTGATCGAGAGTGAATCGATAGAAAATTGCTCTTGACCCCATTTGTCGAAGTTCGGGTAGGTCTTGTAGTTGTGTGAGCTGCAAAAACTCCACAAAGACAAATTGACATACCCGCTGATACACAGCTGGTTCTAAATCTTTTAAGTCTAAGAGAAACAACCTCTCGTAACGGATTTCCAACTTCAAAGGCTTTTGCAATCTATATTTCTAGCGGTAATTCGCGCATTTGGGTATAGCCGCAGCGCTGAATGAATTACGACGTTTTCTATAACAACGGTAGCGATCGCAACGCTTCTTCATGCGTTAGCGTGTCACCTGGCTGTAAGGTTTGCTTCGATTCTTCGATCGCCCGAATCATATAAAAGTCGTAATAAAGTGCTTCTAGAACTGGCCATAGACTCTCTACCTCCTCATCGGACAATTGATCAATCAAGCGATGTACCCTACTTCTCAGAGGATTCATATTCCAAATCTGCTGTAGTAACCGTTTGGCCCGCGATCGCGCCGCTACTTTTACACCACAACAATACTGCATTGGCTGAGTTTGATTGCGAAACTATCTGGAGAGATGTTGCTTGTTCCCAACCCTGACGTCAGCTCAAAACCAACCCCGAAGCCAACAGGTGTTGCCAACAATTGTTGACTGAGGGCACCGAGATGATGCAGATTGCTTAATGCAGCGATCGCACAAGTCATGAATATTCGCATTGGCAACGGTTACGACATTCACCGCTTGATAGAAGGACGCTCCCTAATTTTGGGTGGTATGAACATTCCCCACGAACTCGGCTTATTGGGTCATAGTGATGCAGATGTGCTAACCCACGCCATTATGGATGCCATGCTGGGAGCGCTGAGTCTGGGCGACATTGGCCTTTACTTTCCCCCATCCGATCCAAAGTGGGCAGGGGCTGACAGCCTCAAGTTGTTAGAGCAAGTACACCAGTTAATCCGAAACGAAGGTTGGCAAATTGGCAACATTGACTCTGTGGTTGTGGCGGAGCGGCCCAAACTCAAGCCCCACATCTCAGCCATGCGCGATCGCCTTGCCACCGTTCTAGAACTCAATCCCAACCAAGTGGGCATCAAAGCCACAACCAACGAGCAGCTAGGCCCAGAAGGTCGGGAAGAAGGGATTTCCGCTCATGCAGTCGTCCTATTGCAGCAAGCAATCTAGCGAGTTATTGCAGTAAGCAATCTAGCAGGTAGAATCGAGGCAACCGAGCCACCCCTTTAAACATGTTCGATCCGTTGCGCCGCTTAAAATTTTTACCTTGGCGATCGCTAGCTTTACTGACCCTTGCGACCTTCGTGATTGTGGCAGTGATAGAAGTGATATTAGGGCTAGGCTACACCCAAGTGAGTGTCGTTCGAGCCGTGTTGAATCCCCTGTTTGGCGCACCCTGGGTGGTGCTGACCCTTCTAGCGGCTGGATTTGGGATTGGAGTGTTAGCGGTTTTCCTCCTAGAAACTAGGTGGCCCCAGGTATCGATCAATGCTGGTGTATTGTGGGCACTGGTGCTGTGCTTGATTTTGGGGGCAGTCATCCGATCGCTAATGCCATTACCAGTCATCTTGGTAAGTCCTAGTCAAACTCAGTTTATGGGTTTCCTGGTGGGAATATTTTGGCGAGGCCGTCCCTATTGGCACTAAAGCACTCACAGCCTCACTTAGATTGCCGCGATTGCCACCGAAAAAACTGACTTTTAGCTTCACTTGCCTACGTCCGAGGAATTGAGATCTATGATGGCAAAGAAGCTTGATGTTCGTGCAACATGTTCTCTGCCGCTTTTTTGACTCTACCGCTGCGTCGTTTGGGTTTAGTTGCTTTGGTCGCGACTGTGGCGATCGCTCTGAGTGCCTGCAATCCTACCAACTTTAAAACTGAAGCCGCCCAGGTGCCTCAGCTAGTGGTTAGCACCCTCAGCGACCCCAAAACCTTCAACTACCCCCTCAACCAAGAGGCTCCTAACGTTTTCACCTACATTTACGAAGGGTTGATCACGGAAAACGGCTACAGCGAAATTGAGCCAGCGTTGGCAGAATCTTGGGAGATTTCGGAGGATAAGCGGCGGATTGTCTTTACCCTACGCGACGGCTTGAAGTGGTCAGATGGAGCACCTCTAACAGCAGACGACGTCACGTTTACTTATAACGACATCTACTTCAACGAAAAAATTCCTACTGATACTAGGGACGTTTTGCGAATTGGTGAAAGTGGAGCTTTGCCGACTGTCCGCAAACTTGACGATCGCCGGATTGAATTTACGATACCAGAACCATTTGCGCCGTTTCTTCGCATCACTGGGCTACCCATTCTGCCTCGTCACGCCCTGATTGATTCTGTCAAAACCTTGGGTTCAGATGGTAATCCTAAGTTTTTGTCGCTCTGGGGCGTTGATACCGATCCCAGCAAGATTGTGGTCAATGGTCTTTATATGCTGGCAGGCTATGTCCCCAGTCAGCGAGTGATTTTCCAACGCAATCCTTACTACTGGCGTAGGGACGCTCAAGGCAACGCGCTGCCCTATATCGAACGCTTTATTTGGCAGATTGTTGAATCTACTGATACCTCGTTGCTGCAATTCCGTTCTGGTGGCTTGGACCTTTTAGGAGTTCAGCCCGAAAATTTCTCGCTGCTAAAGGGAGAAGAAAAACGCGGCAAATTCGAGATTTACAATGGTGGTCCGGCGGCAGGTACCAATTTTCTTTCCTTTAATCTCAATAAAGCTCGGCAGGCGGATGGTCGTCCCATCGTAGACCCGATTAAGTCCAAGTGGTTTAATACGCTGGCGTTTCGGCAGGCAGTTGCCTATGCGCTCGATCGCCAGACCATGATCAACAACACATTTCGGGGAATTGGGCAGCCGCAGAACTCTCCTATTTCCGTGCAAAGCCCCTACTATCTCTCACCGGAAGAGGGCTTGAAGGTTTATGATCACAACCCTGAAAAAGCGAAGCAGTTATTGCTGGGAGCTGGGTTCAAATACAATGCCCAGGGCCAGTTGCAAGATGCGGATGGCAATCTGGTGCGTTTCACCTTAATTACCAATTCTGGTAACAAAATCCGGGAGGCGATGGGGGCGCAAGTGAAGCAAGACCTCCAGAAAATTGGGATTCAAGTGGATTTCAATCCGATCAACTTCAACATCCTGGTTGAAAAACTTTCTACGACTAGAGATTGGGATGCCTATCTGCTGGGCTTAACTGGAGGCGTCGAACCCAACGATGGCGCAAATGTGTGGTTGAGCCGAGGCGGATTACACAGCTTTAATCAAGGCCCAACGCCGGGACAGCCTCCCATTCAGGGTTGGGAAGTAACAGAGTGGGAAAAGGAGATCGATCGCCTCTATATTCAGGGAGCGCAAGAGCTGGACGAAACCAAGCGTAAAGCTATCTATGCTAAGACGCAACAGATTACTCAAGAGCAGGTGCCTGTGATTTATCTGGTCAATCCGCTCTCTTTGTCAGCAGTGCGCGATCGCGTTGAAGGGGTGAAGTTTACAGCCTTAGGCGGTTCTCTCTGGAACATTTACGAACTCAAGCTCACTGAGTAATTTGCCCAGAAGTAGCAATGATTCAGACACTAGCAACTCAGCGGTTTATGATGCGGAAAAGCTTTGCCACTCCGTCACCATGACCGCTATTTCTTGTGCGATGAAATTGCTCCGTCGCTGGTTCTCTGTTCTGCTGGTACTGACTTTGGCGATCGCGCTGCTCTTCGGGTTAACGGGATGTCGCCCGACGGAGTTTCGCACTGCCGCAGCCCAAGTGCCGCAATTAGTTCTGACGGCGCTGAGTGATCCCAAAACGTTTAATCCTGTCTTTAACCAGGAGTTTCCTAACGTGTTTCTCTTTACCGAGGAGCACCTGTTACGTGAAAACGGAGTCACGGGTGAAGTAGAACCTGCTCTGGCAGAAGCCTGGAGCATTTCAGCCGATAAGCAGCGGATAGTTTTCAACCTCAGGCCAAATCTGCAATGGTCGGATGGGCAACCCCTAACTGCTGCCGATGTGGTCTTTACCTTTGACCAGGTGATCTTTAACCCAAAAATTCCGACGGATTACGCCGATACCTTGCGGATTGGAGTGAGCCGAGCTTTCCCTCAGGTGCGCCAACTAGACGATCGCCGAGTGGAATTTATTTTGCCCGAACCGTTTGCGCCGTTGTTGCGATCGCTAGCTGGGCACGACGGTGCGCCGATTTTGCCCAAGCATGTTTTGGAGCGCTCAATCCAGACCGTTGGGTCAGATGGTAACCCTCAGTTCATCTCCACCTGGACGACTGCCACGAACCCAAAACAACTGGTTGTTAATGGCCCTTATCAAGTCGAAAGCTACGTTTCGGGACAGCGGATCGTGTTTCGCCGCAACCCCTACTACTGGCGGCGCGATTCCCAAGGTCAACCCCTACCTTACGTCGAGCGGATTGTTTGGCAATTTATTGAGAATACTGATACTCAACTGCTCCGATTCCGCTCTGGGGACTTGGATGTGATGGGGGATGTGCGTCCTCTGCGTCCAGAGTACTTTTCGCTGCTCAAGCGTGAAGAAAAACGAGGCAAATTCAAGCTTTATAATGGTGGGCCTTGGTCTGGCACCACCTATCTCACCTTTAACTTGACGGAAGCGAGAGACAAGAATAATCGGCCTTTTGTTGATCCAATTAGGTCTAAGTGGTTCAATACCTTGGCCTTTCGACAAGCGATCGCCCATGCTATCGATCGCCCCCGTATGAACAACAACCTGTTTCGCGGCATCAGCGAGTTACAGGATTCCCCCGTTTCCGTCCAAAGCCCTTACTACCTCTCACCCCAAGAAGGGCTCAAAACCTACGACTACAATCAGCAAAAAGCGAGACAGCTCTTGGAAGGCGCTGGCTTTAAGTACAACGCCCAAGGCCAACTACTCGATGCTGAAAGCCATCTAGTCCGCTTTACATTACTCACTAATGCCGAAAATCGACAGCGCGTGGCGATGGGAGCACAGATTAAGCAAGACCTCAGCGCCATTGGCATTCAAGTTGATTTCACCCCGATTAGCTTTAATACCTTGCTCGACAAAGTTTCTAGTTCACGGGATTGGGAAGCCCACATGATTGGCTTTACAGGCGGGATTGAACCCCACGGTGCCGCAAATCTCTGGATGAGTAGTGGCGGGTCGCACAGCTTGAATCTGAAGCAACAGCCAGGACAGCCGCCCATTCAAGGTTGGCAACCTAAAGATTGGGAGTTAGAAATCGATCGCCTGTATACCGCTGGAGCCAGAGAGCTAGATGAAACCAAACGTAAAGCAATTTATGGCGACTTTCAGCGGATTGTGCAAGAGCAGTTGCCCGTGATTTACCTGGTGAATGAGATTGCGATCGTAGCGGTACGCGATCGCGTCCAAGGGTTGAAGTATACAGGTTTACCGAGTTGGGGCTTATGGAATATTCCGGAACTTAAAATTGAAGACAATCAAGCTAATTAACTCTGAATCCTGTGACTCAACCCGAAGCCATCCGTCTCCTCCTGCAAGCTGTAGCCCACGGTGAAGTCAGCCCTGACTCAGCCCTAGAAAAACTCAAGCACTTTGATTTTGAACCCGTTGAAGATTTTGCTCGTGTTGATCACCACCGTACCTTGCGCACAGGTTTTCCTGAGGTGATTTGGGGGCCTGGAAAAACTCCAGAGCAGATCATTGAAATTATTAAAGTCATGCGCGATCGCAATCCAGTCGTCATGGCGACTCGGATCGAGCCTGAGGTGTTCGCTCAGCTACAAGCCCATATCCCAGAACTGCACTACTACGCCCTAGCCCGGATTTGTGCCTTGGTGCCTGCACACTTAGAACCTCGCCACTCCGGCACGATTGGCTTGCTTTCAGCAGGTACAGCCGATCTGTCTGTCGCCGAAGAAGCGGCCATCACTGCCGAACTGTCTGGTTTCCGAGTCAAGCGATTTTGGGATGTGGGGGTCGCTGGCATTCACCGTTTACTGAGTAACCGTCAGGCGATCGCAGAAGCAGATGTGCTGATTGTGGTGGCAGGCATGGAAGGAGCCTTGCCCAGCGTTGTCGGCGGCTTAACTGACTGCCCAGTGATCGCAGTGCCCACCAGTATTGGCTATGGGGCAAGCTTCAATGGCTTAGCCGCCTTATTGACCATGCTCAACTCCTGTGCCGCTGGGATTGGGGTGGTGAATATTGACAACGGTTTTGGAGCCGCAGTTCTGGCAGGCCAAATCTTACGGACGGCTCAGAAGCTGCGATAAAGATCTGCGAGTATACCTGGAACCCAGCAAAGGTTTGGTGAATTCTACAGTAGCTATTTCATCTTTTTGGCACGAGGGGCGCCACCATCTCAATCAGCCAATTTAGCTTCTGAGTTGCAATTCATCCCTGACAATGGAAACGTCAATCGCAGATCTTTGGGTTCGTCAAGTGGCTGCTAGCGCGATCGCTGGGTACCAGAAACATCTCTCCCCTCACAAAGGCTTCTCCTGTGCCCATCGCCTGCTGCATAGGGGTGAGTCCTGCTCGCAATATGTGAAGCGGATGATTCTAGAGCAAGGCTTGTGGGCCGCTATTCCAGCGATGCGATCGCGCTTTGCGGAGTGCAAGGTTGCCAACCAGGTTTTGCAAGCTCGGCGAACCCGCCACCTGCTACAAGCTCAAAGCAGAAGGACGCGAGATGCAGACAAACCAGGCGATCGCGGCTCTCATTCGCCCGACTCCTGTTCTGGAGCAGATGAGTTGGTTTCTTGCCTTGACTGCGCTGAGCCTTGCTCAGAAATCGATTGCAACAGCTTCGATTGCAGCCTAGGAGAACAGGAAAACTGCGCTGACCTTGACTGCGGTTCTGGCTTAGACTGCTCTGGTTTAGATTGCTCTAGTTGCGACTGTGGCAGTGGTGATTGCGGGAGTTGTGGCTAAGCAATCATCAATCTGAGCAATCCTTCCTGCTGCCAAATTCCCTCCAAATGAGACAATAAAGGCACAAAACCACGGCACCAGCGAGTTATTGGATTAGCTCCAGGCGTTGCTTGGTTAGTACATCGGGAAAGGAATCACAATGCTGAGAAAAATCGCAGCACTCTTGATTGTTTTATGTCTCAACCTCTCTGGTTGCACTGCTTCAGCCACCAGCGGCATGACCAGTTATATTGATAGTATTGATGGCTATCAGTTTTTGTATCCGCTTGGCTGGACCGAAGTAAAAGTCACCAACGGCCCGGATGTCGTGCTGCATGATTTGATCGAACCGACTGAAAATGTCAGCATTGTGATCAATCCCGTCCCCAACCAAAAAAAACTAGAAGATTTAGGCAGTCCAGGTGAAGTTGGCTATCAGCTTTCCAAAAGTGCGATCGCTCCAGTAGGTTCTAATCGCAAAGCTGAACTCGTTACCGCCGACTCCCGCGAGTTCAACGGCAAAACCTATTACACCTTGGAATATGCAGTTCAGCTTCCTAACAACCAACAACGCCACAATCTCGCTAGTGTAGTGGTGAGTAATGGGCGGCTCTACACGTTGAATGCTTCTACCACTGAGCAACGCTGGCCCAAAGTGCATCGTTTATTAACAAACGTTGTTAATTCTTTTTCAGTTAATTAAGTCCAGTTAGTGAAGGTTGGATGGGTATCCCACAGTTTGTTTTAGCCTCCGCTTCTCCCGCTCGTCGGCGCTTGTTGCAAAACGCGGGCATTCAGCCGCTTGTCAGTCAGAGCAATTTCGACGAATCTCTGGTACAACTAACCAATCCAGCAGACTTAGTACAAACGCTGGCGCTGCGTAAAGCTGAAACCGTCACCCCTTACTTCACAGAAGCCCTGATTTTAGGATGCGACTCTGTTTTAGCCATTGATGGCGAAATTCATGGCAAACCTGCTGATGCAGCCGATGCGATCGCCCGTTGGCAGCAAATGCGAGGCAAAGTCGGCGACTTATATACAGGCCACGCTCTGATTGACCTCACCCAAAATAAATCTTTAGTGCGTTGCCGTGTGACTCGCGTCTACTTTGCCAATATCAGCGATCGCCAGATTGAGGCATACGTGGCGACAGGGGAGCCGTTAGGTTGTGCTGGCTGTTTTGCGCTAGAAGGTAAAGGTAGCGCCTTTGTCGAGAAACTAGAAGGCTGTCATACCAACGTTATCGGCTTGAGTATGCCCCTGCTCCGACAAATGCTGAGCGATCTAGGCTACGACATTACTAACTTTTGGGGTAGGACTATTAGTTGATAGGTTAACCCAGTATTGTAACCAAAGGAGTATAAAGATTTCAACAAAAACGGAGCATCTCTGACTAGACTGTAAATAGCAAGCAAATCCATGTGGTGGCCTGTCCTAGATCACATTGCCACAGCTCCATACCAGTTAAAGTTTGTATGAAGCTGGCTCGGAATCTTTTATTCCAGCAGTCATGAGTAAAGTCTGATGGCTCCTTCATTAGCAGATCTATCTAATTTCCGCGCTAACATCCTGAACCAAACGGCCCCAGGTCAACTTTGTGGTTCGGCTCAGTTGTTTCGCGATCGCTACAAAGTTTTGCGAGTTCTAGGTCGAGGTGGCTTTGGTGTCACTTTCCTAGCACGAGATGTCTCCCTGCCCTATCACCCGCTCTGTGTGATCAAGCAGCTATGCCCCAAAGTCAACGATCCTTTGACATTGGAGCGAGCCCGGAAGCGGTTTGAGCAGGAAGCCAAAACTCTGAGCAAATTAGGGAGCCATGCACAAATCCCTCAACTGTTGGACTATTTTGAGGCGGACGGCGAGTTTTACCTTGTGCAAGAGTACGTCCGTGGCTCTACTCTGACCCGTGAGATTCGGCGCTACGGTCCTCAGTCTGAAGCGGTGGTTAAGCGATTTTTGCTAGAGATGCTGCCGCTCCTGCGCTACATTCACAGCCATCGGGTGATTCATCGGGATATTAAGCCCCAAAACATTATTCGTTGCCGAGATGACGGTAGGCTGGTTCTGATTGACTTTGGTGCTGTTAAGGAACAAATCGCACGATTAGAGGACACCAGTCAGCGAGCGCCTACTACCCATTTTATTGGTACTGTTGGTTTTGCTCCTCCAGAGCAGTTGTCCATGCGACCCGTCTTTGCTAGTGACCTCTACGCTCTGGGCGTTACTTGCGTGTATCTCCTCACAGGCAAGTCCCCCTTCGATTTTGACTACGATCCCGCCACGGGAGAAATCGACTGGCAAGGGTCTGCCCAAGTTAGCGATCATTTTGCTCGCGTGCTCACCAAAATGTTGCACCATGCACCACGCGATCGCTATCAATCAGCCGATGCCTTGCTTCGGGCGCTCAATCTAGAGCCCTATCTCGATACCCTCTCCAATTGCATGATTGTGCAACCCCATCGCCCTGAACCGGAACATCCAAGTACTCATGGAGCGCGGGATGGATATCAGTCTCCCATTACCCGGACGGCGATCGCCATTCGAGAGTGGAGAGCAAAGTTACAAAACCGAGATTTGATGAGGCGGAAACACCTAGTTCCTGTGGGTGCCGTTAGTACGCCTGCGCGCACTCAGTTTCGTCCTCAAGACACTTGATGTCTTAGATGCATCCGGATTCGTATGATGCCATGCACAAATCTTTGATCAGCATTTTGGATAAGTACTTCGGATGCCAGAGTTTTGTGGGAGCTAATTGAACTTAGATTAAACTAAGTCAATTTTTAGATGAAGTTGACTCAGACTCCTTGATTTAGGCTTGGATATCTAGAAAACAGCAGTTATTCTGACTGTAAGGCTCTGTGTCCCTTCACTTTCTCGCGTAGTGCCATGCCATTCTCGAAACAGCTTCCCGCTCCAGTGAGTCACCTAAAAGCCAGATTACGGGCTCTCAAGCGGCCTATGGTATGGGGACCTGGCATCATTCTGTTGCTGATTGTGTTTTTTACCCTAGAGTATTGGCTACATCCAGAGTGGTTTGACAACACCAGGAGCGCGACGAATGTAGAGGAGGGGTTTAACCCTTCAGTTTCCTTGGAAGACGGTGCCATTGGTGCAGACATCGACAGCTTGCCGTTGTTACTCAATCAGCTCAATGGAGTTGCGGCTGATGAAACAGGAGATGCGGATCAGAAAAAAAACGACAAGACCGCTACAAAACCTAGCTTGTTTAGTGAACTGTTGAAGTCTCAGGAGCAAGCTACTAGTCCAAATGGCAACCTACCTAACAGCAATTCAGCGACGCCCCAATCATCCCCTAGCTCTTCCCTCCTCAGTGCTGGCAATGTCCCAGGTCAACCTTTAGTTGGTGCAACCCCTGAGTTGACAGGAATAGGTTCCTTCAGTCAGCCCTCCGCAGTTCCAAGTTCTTTGCTGCCTCAATCTGGGATCTCAACTTCAACTCCCAGCTTGAATCTCAATTCACCTAATGCTTCTAGCACCAATCCTTCGGCACCCGTCAGTGCCCTGCAAAGAGCGTTAGAACAGTCTCAAGCGCAAAATAACTCTACTGCTCCCTCAACCTCAGGCTCACCCACAGCCACTGAGCTAGGTAATAACGTTGCTGCGCCTATTTCAGCGACTCAGACCTATACTCAACCCGGTGCGATCGCGCCTGTAGGCAACAGCGGCATTAACTACAGTTCAACACCGGGTGTCAGCAGCGCACCTCCAAGCAATTCCTTCAACTATTTGACCCAACCGCAGCCAGGTAGCAATGTACCTTCTGGCATTGAGCCTGTTGTGCCCACGGCTCCTGCAATTACCCCTGTGGTACCCAGTAGCAACCTAAACCCCAACTTCGGGCAGTCTTCCTTTCAGGGGCAAAACAACAACGGATTCAATAATTCCGGTTTTTCTGGCAATGCCGTCCAACCTAGCCAACTCAATCAGCAGCCTTTCTCGGTGCCTCGTCGGGTTCCGGGGCGCAACATTGGTGGAGGTCAGATTAATACCTTCTCCAATCCGTAAAAATTTTTAATCGGAATTTAGGAGCTAGGAGTCAGAATTTTATAGAGCTTCTGATTCCTAGCTTTGATTTTTGGCCTTTAGCTTCTCTCTACTGGCTCCTCTTCTAATCGTTGAAGTGTTTAATGATGGCTTCGGCAAATTCGGAACACTTTAGCGGTTCCACCGGAGGCTCCATCATACGAGCCAAATCGTAAGTCACTTCACTTTTGGAAATAGCAGCACCAAGTCCTTTCTTGATCAAGTCTGCTGCTTCCTGCCAGCCCATATATTCCAGCATCATCACGCCGGATAAAATTACAGATCCGGGATTAATGCGATCGAGTCCTGCATGCTTAGGAGCTGTGCCGTGAGTCGCTTCAAAGATGGCACAACTGTCGCCAATATTGGCTCCTGGCCCCATACCCAAGCCTCCGACGATCGCCGCTGCCGCATCAGATAAGTAATCTCCATTCAGGTTCATTGTCGTCAGAATTGAGTATTCATCAGGCCGAGTCTGAATCTGCTGGAAAATGCTGTCTGCAATGCGGTCATTGACCATGACTTTAGTTTTCCACTGGCCGTTGCCGTGAGTCGCCCCAATGCTATTGAGCACAGCTTCTACTTCTTGGCGAATCTGGGCTTGCTTTTCTTCCGTTAGAGCGTCGTATCCCGGTTCAATCTGGCGAGCATTATCTTCTGTAGAAAGGTTGGGGTTGCTTGCTTTGTTGCCAAGAATCCAAGATTCGCGCTCTGTTACACACTCTTGGCGAAACTCAGTGGTCGCTAGCTCATAGCCCCAGTCGCGGAATGCGCCTTCGGTGTACTTCATGATGTTGCCTTTGTGCACCAAAGTCACCATTTGCTTGTTGGCTGGAAGTCGCAGCGCATGTTTAATGGCCCGTCGCACGAGACGCTGAGAGCCCGTCTTACTAATGGGCTTAATGCCAATTCCTGAATCTAAGGGAATTTGTTTGTTGCCGTGCTCTGGAGTTGCAGGAATTAGATCAGTATTGAGTAGCTTAATCAGGCGATCGCCTATTTCACTCCCTTGCCTCCACTCGATGCCGAGGTAAATATCTTCTGTATTCTCGCGATAGACAATGACATCCAGCTTTTCTGGGCTTTTGTGCGGTGAGGGGGTGCCTGGGTAGTACTTACAGGGACGCACACAAGCGTAAAGGTCATGAATTTGGCGCAAGGCCACGTTGAGCGAACGAATGCCACCGCCAACTGGAGTGGTCAGAGGGCCTTTAATGGCAACTCCATACTCTTTAATGGCGTTTAAGGTGTCTTGGGGCAAATATTGGTAAGTACCGTACTTTTCGCAGGCTTCATCGCCAGCGTAGACCTTAAACCAGGCAATTTGACGCTTGCCACCATAAGCTGCTTGCACGGCGGCATCAAATACTTTTTGAGCAGCAGGCCAAATATCAATCCCTGTTCCATCACCCCGAATAAACGGAATAATTGGGTTGTCAGGAACAATCGGTTCTCCGTTCTCAAATGTGATGCGGCTTCCAGTTTCGGGGGGAGTAAGCTTTTCGTACATAACCTAACAACGGCTCCAGATAACCACGCAGCAAAAGGGTCCAGGGGAATATGCTAAGCGATCGCGTGGGCAAAAAAACACTCAATCTGAACCAAGTTACTTTTGTTGGCTTGGCGACTAATGCCCCATATTTCTCTGGTAGGCTATCAGACTTACGCTCATTGCGGGTTAGTACAAATTAATTGAGTGCGTAAGTTTTTAGCTAATCAAAGATTTTTTTGTGTTGTCTAACCTTAAGAATGAGTAGCTACTAGGGAATTCTTACAACAGGAGTGGTGTGCTTAATCAAGTCGCTAAGGGGCAACAAAATGCAGATAGCAATCTTACCTGAGATTTCGCTGGAGCAATTTCCAGCAAACTGATATACAACCCAATGGGGAATGATTGAGTGCCTGTTAAGCTGTTTGTACTGCGTGCGTGAGAGCCTGGATGAAAAGAATTTTAGTCGTCGATGACGATACTACTTTACGAATTGCTTTAACACGCTACCTCCAAAACCGTGGATACGTCGTTCAAGATGCTGGCTCTGGAGTAGAGGGGCTGTCGTCTTTTGAGCAAAGTTCGCCGGATTTAGTGGTTTCTGATGTCATGATGCCAGAGATGGACGGCTTTGAGTTCTGCCGCCGCCTGCGAGCCATGCGCTCTGGTCAACTGGTTCCCTTTATTTTTCTGTCTAGTCGAGGTGAAGTTGAGGATCGCATCCAAGGGCATGATATTGGAGCAGACGACTACTTAATCAAACCGTTTGAACCTAGAGAGCTAGTCGCAAAAATTGAGGCTCAGCTAGAGCGATCGCGCCGCACTCATGCCGAAATTATTCGCTTAATTCAGCAGTCCAACGTTACTACTGAAGCCAGCCCCTCGCCCTTACCCCTTACCCCCGCTGAGGAAAAGGTGTTTTGGGAAGTGATTCAGGGCTACACCAACAAGCAGATTGGCGATCGCTTATTTGTCAGTCCCCGCACTGTCCAAACTCACCTCAGCAATATCCTCAGTAAGCTCCAACTGGAAAACCGCTCTCAGTTAGTGCGCTTTGCCTTTGAAAGAGGCTACCATCCCCCCACCGAAGCCAAAGAAGCTGAGTAACTTAGCTGAATCCAGGCTCAGCAGAGTTACGGAGTGATTTGTTGGTACGATAAGCAATGGGCGGAGCATCTCCGCAGGAACTTGAATTGACTGCTGAGCGCAAAGCTAACTGATGATTCCTGGCGTTTACACTTTGACTGAACTACAGCAAGCGATTGCCGCAGCGCCAAACCAATGGCGACCCTTAGTGTTGACCAATGGCTGCTTCGACCTACTTCACGTCGGACACATTCGCTATCTTCAAACCGCAAAAACCCTGGGGCGATCGCTGGTAGTGGGTCTAAACAGTGACGAATCCGTGCAAGCCCTCAAGCCTCAGCCTCTAGGACAGCCTGCTCGCCCCATTGTTCCAGCCCCTCAGCGAGCCGAACTCCTAGCTGCCCTCAAGCCTGTAGATGCTGTTGTGGTCTTTGCCGAGAGCACTGCCGCTCCTCTAATTGCCGCTCTTGAGCCTGATGTCTACGTCAAGGGAGGAGACTACAAGCTAGAAACGCTACCTGAAGCTTCTACTGTGCAAGCTTGTGGGGGTCAAATCGAATTCGTTGCCGTAGAAGTACCCACTTCCTCTACTGCCATCATTAATCAAATTTTGCAGTCCAGCGGATAAAGTAACTTTGCTGAGACACAGCTACTCAGCGGCGATCGCGGTCCTTAAGATTTAATCTGATTTTTATCAGCCAGCGTTGGGCAAGAGCTTCCAGTCCATGAATGAATTGCAGCAACTTGACATGAGCGGTTTTACTACTGATTCAAATCTTTCTTCTGCAACCCATACAGCGAGTCAACTAGACGACCTCCGGCTCAAGTTAAAGTCTGAGCTTCCTAAGGCTCAGTTGCAAGCCTTACAAGACAGCATTCAGGCAGGTGAAGCAGGGTTAGCCTTATTAATGGAATTTCTGCTAGAGCGTCGTGCTACAGTTGCAACCTTCATTGAAGGCACAGCTTATCAAGCGCTTTATGCTGCTAACTCCCCCAAAACTGTAGAATTTCTCCAAACCCATTTTCCTACAGGCCTTGTCCCTTTACGCTCAGAGCGCAACATCGACTACAGCGAACTGCAAAAACTGTTGGCCCAACAAGACCTAGAAGCAGCCGATCGCCTCACCTTACAAAAGCTCTGTGAATTAGCTGGCCCTGCCGCAGTTCAGCGCAAATGGGTTTACTTTACGGAAGTTTCTAGCTTACCAGTTACAGATCTACACACGATTAATAGTCTTTGGCTCGTGCATTCCGAAGGTAAATTTGGCTTTTCTGTACAACGAGAAATTTGGCTAAGTGTTGGCAAAGACTGGGACAAGCTTTGGCCCAAAATTGGTTGGAAATCAGCGAACAACTGGACAAGATATCCCCAAGGGTTTACTTGGAACCTCAGCGCTCCAAAAGGCCATCTGCCGCTTTCTAACCAATTGCGAGGCGTGCGAGTGATGGCTGCTCTCTTGGCTCACCCAGCTTGGCTCCCTCCCTCAAATGCTCAATAGTTCCTCAATAGTTAATAGTGATTGAATCCAATTGTGCTTGCCATGAGTTGGAGATCCCTCCACCCTTTCAATCCCTCTGATGGAAGTCTGCCAGGAGTTGAATATGCTCTTAATCAAAAAAAATGTATAACGAACCGGAGTTACTATAACCTATTGTTTGGCAGCATAATTTGATACTGCCAATTTTAGGAAATCTTTATTTTGTTCCGGGAATTTTACTGGCCCACCTGAAAACTGTAGTGTAGTGAGAGGTTGCAAATCTTGATTGTGCCTCTGCTTTATATCGCTCTGTTTCCAAAGATTGTTTCCGGGTCAATCAGTTCTCAACATGCTCTTAGTCTGTGTTTTAGTGTTTTTGCCGTTGGCATCAGTATATTCTCGGTTTTGTAGTTGCAGTTTGCGTCCTACGGCAGCTCAGAACTACCCGATTCAACGGAATGGAGAATGTTGATTGCACTCTAGGTTTGGGCATAGTGAGGGCAGAAACACTAGCAATTTATACCAAGTGCACTTAAGGGCTTTAGTATTTGCCGATTAATCATAGATTTCATTAATCTCTTGCTTCACCACGTTTGTCAGGCACAGAGTTAGGGAATTCTCTGTATAGTTGACTACCCTTGGTAAGAGCTAGATGAGTCACATGGTCAACAAGTATGGGGGTAGGGGTTAAAATAATGAACCCTGAAAACAGACTATTTTTTCATCACAATAGCTTGGCAAGCTCAGCTCGAGAACAGCAACGCTTATTAGCGTTAGTGGACTTGGGATTGCTAGAGGCAGAGAGTGTTCCAGTTTTTGAAGAGGCCACGCAAACCGCTGCCCTTTTCTTAGACATCCCTGTTTGCATTTTTGGCGTTATTGATCAAGATCGCCAATGGATTAAGTCAGCGGTAGGCTTGTCCAGGTTAGGTCTGATGAATGAGTTGGCAGCCTCTCGTCAGATGCTACGCAGTGAATCTTTTTGTAGCAAGGTGATTGAGAGCCATCAAGTTCTAGCGATCAATGACACTAGTGCCGATCCAGAGTTCGCCGATAGCTTACTGTCACAACGCTATCGCATTCGGGCTTACCTAGGCGTTCCCTTACTGGACTCAGTTGGTAATTGCCTTGGCACCCTGGCTGTGATGGATTTAGTCCCTCGTAACTTTACGAGCCGCGAGATTCAGTTCTTAGAACTCACGGCGCGTTGGAGCATGAGTGAATTTGAACGCAACCGTCTTGTCAAAGCCCAGCAAGCGATTCCTCTTCAGGGGCAATCTCGCCTAGGCCCTGTTGAAGATGAGTTAGGTTATGAGGTCAATGCGGCTTCTACCAGTGCTCTTGCCATTTCGTTGGAGCAAGCTGCCCGGAATGTCAGTCAGGCAGAAAAGTTAGCATTAGCCCAGACACCTCTAAACAACCCAGTCAAAATTCAATTGTTGGCCCAACTCACTCAGGAACTACGCACTCCCTTAACCTCGGTGATGGGAATGGCGAGTGTGTTGAATCGGGAGATCTATGGCCCGCTGACGAGCAAACAAAAAGAATATCTCAACATTGTTTATCAGAGTGGGCAGTATCTCCTCTCGCTAGTAAACGAAATTCTGGAGTTGGGGTCGTTAGACGATCGCGCCGAAACTCTCAACTTGGCATCTGTAGATATTGAGATGCTGTGCCAGCAAGCCATCAATACGCTGGAGCAAGCTGCATGTCGCCGGGAACAAGAAATTCGTCTGAGCATTGAGCCAGGTCCTCGCATCTGGTTACTAGACAAAAATAAAGTTAGGCAGATTCTGTATCACTTAGTTTTCGGGCTTATCCAAGCATCGAGTGCCGGAAGCATTGTCCGCATTCATGTGTCTCGGAAGCAAAATCGGCTGAATATTGCCATTTGGGTTTCCCACCCTTGGCTAGGAGATAGCTTGCCTAACACAGAGCTTTATACCTATCCATCTCCTACTTCTGCCGAAACGAGTGGCTCTGAAACAGCGTATTCGGGCCATCAGGCTTGGAATAGTAGTGTAGAGAGTAATGGTTTGGCGATTAGCACTACGAGTAGCACGCTGACGACTGCGGAAGCTCCAGAACCCTCAGAATTTACTCAGGAAGCGGGTTCACGTGAAAGTCTAGGAGTGCTTTTGAGCCGTCAGTTGGCAGAGATGCATGGTGGGCAGATCTCGATCCAGGGGGCACCGGAGGCGGGCTACCGCTATGTGGTCAGTTTGCCGCAAATGGCTGATATGGAAGAAGCACTCTAGTAATTGGGATTCTTCCGGAGCGAGCTTGCTGAGGGGTTGTTTTTAGGGATAATGGCAATGACCTTTGCGGTCGCTACAGCCGTTTCCCTTCGATCGCTTAAAACAGCCTATGAACTTAGCATGGCAACAGCTGACTCTCGCCAATCTATCACTGGCTCAGTGGCGAGGTGCGAGCTATTTATATCGACTAGTCGGTCCATTACAAGCTTGGCGGCAGAGTAGCTGGCTGGTTCAATGGTCGGAACCCATTGGAGCTTTATTGTTGAGCTTGGTCTTTGGCCTTGCTCCGTTTGTCTCTAATGCTTTGCTCGGGGTGTTGTTAGTTGCCTGTTTTGGCTATTGGGCACTTCTAACCGTTTCGGATTCCTCTGAGTCAAAACTCAGCACTCCCATTCACTTATTAGTGCTTTTGTACTGGGGTGTTTCCACAGTTGCAACGGCTTTATCTCCGGTGAAGCAAGCAGCGATCGCTGGCTGGGGCAAGCTAACCCTTTATTTAGTGTTGTTTGCTTTGATGGCACGCATTCTGCGATCGCCACGACTTCGCTCTTGGGTGATTACGCTCTACTTACATGTCTCTCTGATTGTTAGTGTGTATGGCTTGCAGCAGTGGCGCTTGGGCACAACCGCTTTAGCCACTTGGGTTGATCCAGAATCACCCCTGGCTAAAACCACCCGTGTCTATAGCTATCTGGGAAATCCCAACCTACTAGCAGGATATTTAGTTCCCGCTGTAGCTTTCAGTTTGGCAGCCTGCTTTGCTTGGCGACGGTGGCCCGCGAAGGCATTGGCTGTGACTATGACCCTAGTCAACACTAGCTGCTTAGTGCTGACCTTTAGTCGGGGTGGCTGGATTGGCTTACTCGCGGCTGTGTTTGGCTTGTTGATGCTGTTAACTTACTGGTGGAGTATTTACTTACCTCGCTTCTGGCAAACTTTTCTGCTGCCAATGGTTTTAGGAGGAGTTGCAGGTTTCTTAGTGCTGGCGGTGTTGCTGGTAGAGCCATTGCGCGATCGCGTCACCAGCATCTTTGCAGGTCGAGGAGACAGCAGCAATAACTTCCGCATCAATGTTTGGGTTGGGGTGACTCGGATGATCCGGGATGCTCCTGATCATCGGCTGCTTCCCAACTACGTCTTGGGTGTTGGACCTGGCAATACTGTGTTTAACAAAATCTATCCCAACTACATGGTGTCGCCTCGCTACAGTGCCTTGAGTGCTTACTCGATTATTTTAGAAATTTTGGTAGAGACGGGAGTGGTGGGTCTGGCTTGTTTTGCTTGGCTCTTGTTAACCACGTTTACTCAAGGCTGGCTGCAACTGAAACGTCTAAGAAGCCTAGCGAACCGGGAAGGCCTTTGGCTAATGGCTGCGATCGCCAGCCTCTTGGGTATGTTGGTGCATGGTCTCGTTGATACAGTGTGGTATCGGCCTCAAGTTAATACGCTTTGGTGGCTGATGATTGCGCTGATTGCTAGTTACTATGTGCCTCGACCTCGGATAGACAAACACTTAGCTACTGAGCAACTCAATACCTAAACTAGCTGTGGGGGCGAACATGATTCGCCCTTGTTAGTCTCGTTTTGGCTCCATCAAGCGCGATGGCTAATAACTTTTCATGGCCCGTTCCATGTCTCGTTTGTCGTCACGACGCTTCACATCTTCGCGTTTGTCGTGCAATTTCTTACCCTTGACTAGCGCCAGGTCAATCTTGACCCAACCACGCTTCAGATACATTTTTAGCGGCACTAAGGTTAATCCTTGTTGCTCCACTTTGCCAATCAGCTTGCGAATTTCTTCGCGATGCATCAATAGTTTGCGGGTGCGGCGGGGGTCGTGGTTAAACGCTTGGTTGGTGGTGGCGTGAGGAGAGATGTGGACATTCAGCAACAACACTTCTCCGTCGCGCACTAAAGCAAATCCATCTCGCAAATTGACTTGTCCCGCTCGAATCGCTTTGACCTCAGTGCCCCTCAGTTCAATACCCGTTTCATAGGTTTCTAAAATCTCGTACTGATACCGAGCTTGACGGTTATCGCTAACAATTTTGAAACCTGTACTATCCTTACTCATAATTCACACAATTAAAAAATTAAAACTTTGCTGCTGCCAGCAATTACTCCACTACAACTCGCCACTCGTAAAGCTGATAATCAACACAGCCATTTTGTACCAGTGGGTCTTGGGCCACGATCGCAGTTGCTTCATCCATTGACTCCGCCTTAAAGATCAGCATCCCTCCGCCTCGTTGTGCCCAGTAACCCGTTTTGGCTTCATGTCCTTTCTCGATCAGAGATTGAACATAAGCTTTGTGGGCTGGAACATATTTGTCAAAGGTTGGTTTATCAAGCAAACCTTTTTCAATTTTCACGAACCAGGGCATGCACGTCTTCCTTACAACGGTGTATGAATTGTAGGTAGCCTATCTAGACTAGCTTGCGCTTTGAACCAGCAAAAACGTCGTTTCTTTATTGCATTAGTTCCACCGCAGCCGATCCAGGACTATGCGAATGAGATTAAGCAGCACTTCGCCGAGCACTACGCCAGTCAAGCGGCTCAAAAATCTCCCCCTCATATCACGTTACAGGCTCC
Source organism: Trichocoleus desertorum NBK24 (assembly GCF_030409055.1). Taxonomy (GTDB): domain Bacteria; phylum Cyanobacteriota; class Cyanobacteriia; order FACHB-46; family FACHB-46; genus Trichocoleus; species Trichocoleus desertorum_B. Next base: position 4,579,103 of record NZ_CP116619.1, read on the forward strand.
ATTTGAATGGTCAATGGATGAAATTGACACGCTGAAGCGGAGTTTAAGGGAGTTTGCGATCGCTCAAACCTCTATCCCAATCTCATTATCCGGGTTTAGTGCCTTTGTGCCACGGGTGATTTACATCAATGTTTCAATCACCCCTGCCTTGCTCGATCTGCACCAAGCCCTTTTAGCTCACATGGAAGCAGCACTCGGAGTAGTTGATGCAAAAGCAAAACAGCGCCCCTTTGCTCCCCATATGACGGTAGCGTTCCGGGACTTAACCAAGCAAAACTTCCGCGCCGCTTGGCCAGAGTTTCAAGATCGACCTGTGGAGTTGGAATTCGTCGCCTCGCACTTGACTTTACTGCTCCATGATGGACATCGCTGGCACAGCTACGAAGACTTTCCCTTAGCCTATTCATCGACTTCTACCCATCTGCCAATGGATTAACCATTGATCCGACTGCTGCCAACGGACTCCATACCTCAGATTTTATCATAGATAAAAACCTATGCTTTAGATTAAAAACATTGTATTTTCTTTATGGAACTCTGAGCGTATTATCTTAACTATAGAGAAGTCCAATTCCCTTCCACAACACATTGCACAGTCCCAAATCGCAGGCTTTGGGGTTGTGCTTTCCCTCCCAACTTTTACCTATTTCAGCGGCAGGAGTCCTTCAAACTGATGATTCGGCATTAGGTCTAGTCATCTGTTAACGAAACTCTGCTTCAGCTTAATTGCATCTAGAGTCTCTTCGTCTCTAGGGGATTGATATTGGCGTTTTTTCTGGAACCGCTGAGCTATTCACCTGATGAGTTTCTAAGGATAGGATATGAGCCCGTTTGATCGTTCAGTTTCGCGTCGCAAGTTTTTGATCACTGCTGGAGCCTCTGCGGTGGGTTCTGTATTTCTTCACGGCTGTTTAGGAAATCCTCCCGATTCACTTACTAGGTCTCAAGCGGTACAACCTGTCTCAGCCGCTAACTTGAGCCCAGAGCAAAGGCCAGAAACTACCACGATTAAGCTGGGCTACATCCCTATTGTCGAGTCCGCCCCGCTGATCATTGCCAAAGAAAAAGGCTTTTTTGCTAGGCATGGCATGAGTGATGTGGTGCTCGATAAGCAGTCTTCTTGGGGCACCATGCGAGACAACACAGAAACGGGCTTCGAAGGCGGGGGGGTGCATGGAGGGCAATATCAGATGCCAATGCCTCACCTGATTTCGGAAGGAATCATCACAAAGGGTAACAGAAAAATCCCGATGTACAACCTATTGCAACTCAATACGCATGGCAATGGGATTGCGATCGCGAATAAGTATCGAGATTTGGGGTTTGACTTAAATGCCACTCAGGCAAAGGGGTTAATCAGCAGGGAGAAGTCCGCAGGTTCTCAATTTGCAGCAGCACATACCTTTCCCCATGTAAACCAAGACTTCTGGATTCGCTACTGGTTCGCCGCAGGTGGAATTGATCCAGATAATGACATCAGTCTGCTACCTGTTCCCTCAGCCCAAACCGTCGCGAATATGAAGACAGGTACGATGGGAGCCTTTAGTACTGGAGATCCTTGGCCTTACCGGATTGTGGCTGACAAAATTGGCTTCATGGCAGCTTTAACCGCAGAAATCTGGAAAGAACACCCGGAGGAATATCTGGCGATTCGGGCGGATTGGGTAGATAAACATCCCAAGGCTACCAAAGCGATTCTTAAAGCCGTCATGGAAGCCCAACAGTGGTGTGACGACTTCAACAATCGCCAAGAACTGTCTGAAATCTTAGCGGGTCGGCAATATTTCAACGTGCCCGTCAATGTCCTTCTCGATCCTTACATGGGCAAAATCGACATGGGCACAGGCCGCGTGATTGACGATCGCTCAATGGCTCCTCTGTACTGGAAAGGTGAAAAAGGCAGTGTTTCCTATCCTTTCAAGAGTCATGAACTGTGGTTCCTCACCGAGAGCGTGCGCTGGAACTTCTTACCTCCCGATACATTAGCAAGAGCTAAAACCATCATTGATGCAGTCAACCGAGAAGACTTGTGGCGAGAGGCTGCTAAGGAATTAGGAGTTGCTGCTGCGGATATCCCTCAAGGTACTTCCCGTGGTGTGGAAACCTTCTTTGACGGCATCAAATTCGACCCAGAAAATCCCCAAGCCTATCTCGACAGCCTCCAGATTAAACGTGTGTAAGTAGATCATTTTAGTCCTGCTCCAAACCCTCAACCCTAAGCAACACAAAGGAGAGTTTTCCAATGACTATCAGTCTTAAAAGCCGCCGTCGTAGCTTTGATTTACTTGGTTCTGTTGGTAGCCTATTCAAGGCGATTAAGTCACCTGCGATCGCGATCGCCATCTTTTTAGTGATTTGGCAACTATTTAGCTGGCTACCTGGAGCTACACTTCCTGGCCCAATTCAGGTGGTGCAAGAGACTTGGATTTTAATCATGTATCCTTTTTACGATCGCGGTGGCACCGATGTCGGCTTGTTCTGGCAGTTGCTGGCTAGCTTGAAACGGGTTGCTGTGGGCTTTACAGCTTCTGCTATTGTCGGTATCGCACTCGGTATCCTGATTGGAGTTAATACCGGGATCTACAAATCTCTTGACCCCCTCTTTCAGTTGTTACGCACCATTCCTCCCCTAGCTTGGTTGCCTCTCTCGCTTGCAGCCTTGCAGAAAAACGAACCTGCGGCTATTTTCGTTATCTTTATTACTTCTATTTGGCCGATTTTGATCAATACATCGGTAGGCGTTCGGCAAATCCCCCAAGACTACAACAACGTGGCTAGAGTGTTGCAACTCTCGAAACAGGAGTATTTCACCAGCATCCTGATTCCCTCTGCCTTACCCTACATTTTTACAGGCTTAAGAATTGGGATTGGTTTGTCCTGGTTGGCGATTATTGCGGCAGAAATGTTGGTCGGCGGTGTGGGGATTGGCTTCTTCATCTGGGATTCCTGGAACGCCAATAAGATCAGCGAGATTATCCTGGCCTTGGTTTACATCGGTGTGGTTGGTCTCTTGTTGGACAAAGCAATGGCCTATATCGAGACGTTGATTCTGCCTGCTGAGCAAAAGTAGGGGCGATCGCTTCATTCCTTGTCATTCCTCGCGTTCCAAACTCACGCCCTTGCCAGTTCAGAGGATGCAGGCAGGCGTTGTCAACCTTACCTTCGATCAACCTTACCTTCGAGATGAACCATGTCTACCTTTGTTGCCGTTGATCAAATTGATAAAGTCTTTCACCTGTCTGATGGTGGTGAATACATTGCCCTGAAAGGCATTGACTTGCAGATCCAAAAAGGAGAATTTGTCTCCCTGATTGGTCACTCTGGTTGTGGCAAATCTACACTCCTAAACATGGTGGCAGGGCTAGATCTGCCGACAGAAGGCATCGTGACACTAGAAGGGAAAAAGATTGCCCGACCTGGCCCCGATCGCATGGTGGTGTTTCAGAACTACTCGCTATTGCCCTGGCGAACTGTGCGCGAAAACATTGCTCTGGCCGTGAATGCGGTGATGAAAGATTTACCCGTAAGTGAGCGCCGTTCCATTATCGAACAGCACATTGACATGGTGGGATTGCGACCCCACGCCGATAAGCCGCCCGCGATGTTATCCGGAGGCCAAAAACAGCGTGTCGCGATCGCCCGTGCCCTAGCAATTCGACCCAAACTGCTGTTACTAGATGAGCCTTTCGGAGCCTTAGATGCCCTGACGCGGGGTAACTTGCAAGAACAACTGATGAAAATCTGTGAGGAGAACCAAGTCACCGCGATTATGGTGACGCACGATGTGGATGAAGCGGTGCTGCTCTCCGACCGTATTGTCATGCTCACCAACGGGCCAGAATCCAAAATTGGGCAGATTTTAGAAGTAGATATTCCTCGGCCCCGCAAGCGCTTGGAAGTGGTAGAGCACCCAAGCTACTACAGCTTACGCAGTGAAATTATTTACTTCTTAAACCAACAAAAGCGAATTAAAAAGCTCCGGGCGCGAAAAATCACTGCGATCGCCCGTCATGGTCTAGAAAAAGTCAATTTGGAGATTGGTTTTGTACCGCTGACTGCTTGTGCACCTTTGGCGATCGCTAAAGAAAAAGGCTTTTTTGCCAAGCATGGGTTAGATGAAGTCACCCTGGTGCGGGAAACCAGTTGGCGAGGTATTGTCGATGGCGTTGCTGGCGGATACCTAGATGCGGCGCAGATGCCATCAGGAATGCCGATGTGGTTAACGCTGGGAGGGCATGAGAATCGATCGCTTCCCACAGTGACTTCCCTCACCATGACCCGCAATGGCAATGCCATCACCCTAGCCAAGCGCTTTTATGAGGCAGGTGTATACACCCTCTCCGACTTCCGTCAATATCTCCATCGCACCTCGCAGCAGCGACACACAATGGGGATTGTCCATCCCTCTTCCATGCACAACCTGTTGTTGCGGTACTGGTTAGCTGCTGGAGGCATTGACCCAGATCAAGATGTCTCCCTCACCACAATTCCCCCCGCGCAAATGGTGGCAGACCTCCAGGCAGGGACGATTGATGGCTATTGTGTGGGCGAACCTTGGAATATGCGTGCGACCGAAGAAGGCGCAGGCTTCGTCATTGCTACTGACCTGGAAATTTGGCTAGGGCATCCAGGTAAAGTGCTGGGGGTACGGGAAGACTGGGCAGCCGCTTACCCCAATACCCACATTGCATTGGTCAAAGCCTTGCTCGAAGCAGGTCAATATTGTGCTGACCCCGCCAACGCCGAGGAAGTCCGTGAAATCCTGTCTCGCCGCGAGTATCTCAGCACGGATATGGCTTATATCCAGATTGAGGAGCATGACCCCACTATCTGTGATCTGGATCACCCCATGCAAGAATATGCCCACCATCAGTTTTATGGGGAAGGGGTGATTAACCGTCCCAGTCGCACCGAACAGTTGTGGATTATGACGCAGTTGGCCCGCTGGGGAGACACCCCGTTTCCACGTAATTGGGTGGAAATTTTGGAGCGAGTCTGCCGAGTTGGAGTCTTCAGCACAGCAGCTCGCGAACTAGGTCTGGAAGTGAACTACAACCGCACCCCGATTCAACTGTTTGATCAGGTGCCCTTTAACGCCGATGACCCGATCGCCTATCTCAACCACTTGAAGATCAAACGCGCTTTCAGCGTTGCCGATGTCGCTGTGCAGCCCTCCACACGTACAGCTGCTTAGTCATTCGCCCCCCTAGCCCCCAATAGTGGGGGAACAGAACTTCCAACTACTCCTCACCCAAGACTAATAAGCTGAGATTTACCCATGAATAATCGTCCCCTTGCTTACACCAATTCCGAGACCAGCAGCACCAGACAACGCAGCGCGATCGCGACCTCTCCAGAACCGTTTCTTAGCATTCAAGATGTCTCCAAGGTCTACCCTACTGCTAATGGGCCTTATCCCGTTTTACAAGGCGTGAACTTGACGGTGCAGCAGGGAGAGTTTATTTGTGTGATTGGTCACTCTGGCTGTGGCAAGTCTACCCTGCTCAACATGGTGTCTGGTTTCGCTACCCCCACCCGTGGCGAGGTACGGCTGCGATCGCAACCCATCACCCAACCTGGCCCCGATCGCATGGTCGTGTTTCAGAATTATGCGCTGTTGCCCTGGAAAACCGCCCTGGAAAACGTCTATATTGCCATTGACGCGGTACATAAGCAAAAGTCTAAAGCTGAGAAACTGGCGATCGCCCGTGACCACCTCGCCTTAGTGGGGTTGACAGAGGCGGCTGACAAAAAGCCCACCCAACTGTCTGGCGGGATGAAACAACGGGTGGCGATCGCCCGTGCTCTAGCGGTTCGGCCAGAGGTGTTGATTTTGGATGAACCCTTTGGCGCGTTGGACGCCATCACCAAGGAAGAACTCCAGGAAGAACTGCTAAAAATCTGGAATGACCACCGTTGTACGGTCTTGATGATCACCCACGATATTGATGAAGCGTTGTTTTTAGCAGATCGACTGGTGATGATGACCAACGGCCCCGCTGCTAATATTGGTGAGATCATGACCATTCCCTTCCCTCGCCCCCGCGATCGCGCCCGGATTATGGAAGATCCGCACTACTACAAATTACGCAACCAAGCCCTTGATTTCCTCTACCACCGTTTCGCCCATGATGACGTTGGTTGAGCTATTGCTTCCTAGGGTCTGTTTTTAACTTGTGCGCTGCTAACTCCTTGATTTTTGAGGTGTCTCGTCATGGTTTCGGCAACTTCTAGCTTTCTCTTCATGCTCAACTGGGCCACGCAAGACTCGACTCCCACGCTCAACTTTGCCAGTTTTCTTTTCATTCTCACGAGCGCGATTGCCCTAGCGGCATTGCAAATAGCCCACAAACATTCCTAGGAAACTAACGCCCCAGCCCCTTCTCTAGCCGGGAAGGGGAAGTTATAAGAGTGGATGAGAACGCATTTAAAGGCAAATGTCAGAGACTTCTTTGTTTGGAAATCGGGTTGCTATCGTAGCAAACATGCATCACAAAGAACAGGTGATCGCCCCCATTCTAGAGTCAGAATTTGGCCTCAAAGTTTTTGTTCCTCCGAACTTAGATACCGATTGCTTCGGTACGTTTACCAGAGAGAAACTTCGTCCTGGAAACCAACTGGAAACTGCTCGATTAAAAGCACTACACGCTTTATCACTGACGGGAGAAACGCTGGCGATCGCGAGTGAAGGAGCCTTTGGGCCGCACCCCCAAATTCCCTGGGTATCCTGCGATCGCGAACTTGTTTTGTTGCTCGATCAACAGCAAGGAATTGAAATTATTGGAGAAACACTCTCCACAGAAACGAATTATGCTTCACAAACCATTGCCAGCTACGCAGAAGCTCAAGCCTTCGCCGCCAAGGTAGGATTTCCGGCTCATGGATTAATTGTCATGAGCGATCGTGAGGCCAAAAACTCGCCAGCAGTTTTTAAGGGAATTCGGACAGCGGTGGGGCTTTATGAGGCAGTGACGCAAGCTTTGGCCCAGTCAGCCACAGGCCGTATCCACATTGAAACCGATATGCGGGCTATGTATAACCCCACTCGGATGCAGGCGATCGCTGCCGCTACCAAGGATTTGGTGAGAAACATTCGTCAGGTCTGCCCTCAATGTGGTTGTCCTGGGTTCGCCATCGTCGAAACCAGCCCTGGATTACCCTGCGGCCTCTGTCATTTGCCCACTCGGTTGACTCGCAGCGTTAGATATGAATGTCAAAAATGCTGTTATTGTCAAGAAGTTCTCTTTCCTAAGGGTCTGACAACTGCCGACCCCGCTCAATGTTTGTACTGCAATCCCTGAAGCCTGATGTAACCAACAGCTTTTAGATAAGCTTTTGTAGGCGATCGCGAATTTTACAACTTCAATAATAATCACTAAAATCATAGATTTTTGTCTATGATAAATATTTGATATATTGATTTTTGTTTATATCTAAGTTACTCTATGATGTTCATAGAGCGAACTAGTTGATCGCTTTCAAGCCATCTTCAGGTGCCCCCTGAGCTTGCAAGCAGCCAACCCGCTCGTAACCCCTGTTTTTTAAACATAACTAATCAATTGCTATGAGCCAGCTTCTCTTGCAGAGCGTCTGGTTGATTCCTTGCTATGCCTTAGTGGGCACGATACTGGCAATTCCTTGGTCACCAGGATTGTTAGACCGCGTTGGCCCACGACCCGCAGGCTACCTCAACCTATTAATGACCAGTTTGGCGTTTGTCCATAGCCTTTTGGCCCTTCAGGCTATTGCGCAACAAGCACCCCAACAAATCCTTTTCCCTTGGCTCCAGGCAGCGGGCTTACAAGTAAATCTCACTTTCATGGTGTCTCCTGTAACCCTGGGCGCGATCGCGGTGGTTACTGGGCTGAATTTACTCACCCAACTCTATTCGATCGGCTATCTGGAGATGGATTGGGGCTGGGCTCGCTTTTTTGCCCTGATGGGCTTCTTTGAAGCGGGGGTATGCAGTCTAGCTCTTTGTAACTCTCTGTTTTTTAGTTATGTGTTTCTAGAATTGCTGACGCTAGCGACTTATCTTTTAGTCGGATTTTGGTTTGCGCAGCCATTAGTAGTGACTGGGGCTAGGGATGCCTTTTGGACGAAGCGTGTAGGCGATTTGATCCTTTTTATGGGTGTGCTTGCACTTTTCCCTTTAGCAGGTACCTGGAATTTTACAGAGCTAGAGACATGGGCTGCTACAGCTCAGCTGTCTCCATCCGCAGCTACGCTTCTAGGCTTAGCTTTAATTGCAGGGCCACTGGGTAAATGCGCCCAGTTTCCCTTCCAACTCTGGCTCGACGAAGCGATGGAAGCTCCTATTCCTGCTTCGATCTTGCGGAACTCAGTGGTCGTTGGGGCAGGGGCTTATGTACTGATTAAACTGCAACCAGTTTTAGCGCTCTCTCCGGTAGCTTTGACTGCTTTGGTAGTCTTTGGAACTGCGACTGCTTTGGGAGCTTCCCTGATTGCGATCGCCCAAATCGATATCAAGCGCGCCTTGTCCTACTCGGTCAGTGCTTACATGGGCATGGTGTTTATTGCAGTTGGTACCCAACACCCTGAGGCAGCTCGGTTGTTGCTGTTAACTCAGTGTTGTGCTTTCGCCCTGCTGTTTATGAGTGCTGGGGCCGTGATTTGGAGTAATATCACCCAAGACGTGACCCAGTTAGGCGGTTTGTGGTCTCGACGACCCATTTCTGGTTTAGCCCTGCTGGTGGGGGCTGGTGGGCTAATTGCCCTGCCTCCCTTCGGCGGTTTTTGGGGACTATTACAGCTAGCCGATGCGTTATGGACAACCAAACCTTGGTTAGTCGGAGTCTTGTTATTGGTGAATGGATTGACCGCTTTTAGTTTGATGCGCGTGTTTGGTTTAGTCTTTGGTGGCAAACCGACTCAAATGACGGAGCGATCGCCCGAAGTGCATTGGCCAATGGCTTTACCCATGTCTGTGTTGACTGTGTTCACGCTGTTGTTGCCCCTGGTGTTACAGCACTTCGATCTATTACCGAACTGGGCAGAATTGAACAGGCAACTGGCTCCATTGCTTGTCTGGTCCACCGTCTTAGGTGTCAGTTTGGGTGGCGCAATTTATTTGGGCAATGCTTGGCCCAAACCAGTCAAGCTGTTCTGGCAACCCCTACAAGAGTTTTTGGCCCACGACTTTTACATTCAGCGGCTCTATCAACTCACAATTGTGAACTTGGTAAATTCCAGCGCTCGGTTGACTGCTTGGTTCGATCGCCATGTTGTGGATGGTGCGGTGAATGCAGTAGGCTTTGTGACCTTGTTTAGTGGTCAAGCGTTGCGGTATACCGCGTCTGGTCAGTCGCAGTTATACGTTCTGTTGGTCATTTCCAGTTTGATTGCGATCGGATTTTTAGTTAGTTGGTCGTTCTAGACCGCAGCATTTTTGGTTTCTTGTTGACAGCATTTGTAGGCATAAAAGGATCAATCGTGATGAGTGTTCGGAAACAGCTTTCCCGTCGAAACATGTTGAAGTTTGGTGCGGGAGCTTTGGGCAGTGGCGCGATCGCCGTTGGGTTGAGTGCCAAATCACAGGCAGCTCCACCAGCCGTGACCAAACCAGCCCCTACCACAGGCGCTGCCAAGGCAAAAGTTGCCAAGGATGACCTCAGCCCGGAACAGGCGCTGAAACTCTTAATGGATGGCAACAAGCGCTTTGTGACTCGAAAGCTGGAACGGCCTCGTCAAGATTGGGCCAGAGTGCAGGAAGTTGCCAAAGACCAAACTCCCTTTGCAGCGGTCTTAAGCTGTGCTGATTCACGAATTCCCTCTGAGATTGTTTTTGACCAGGGATTTGGAGATTTGTTTGTCTGCCGCGTTGCGGGCAATGTCGCAACCCCTGAGGAAATCGGCAGTTTGGAATTCGGGGCTGCGGTGCTGGGAACCAAAGTGATTATGGTAATCGGTCACGAACGATGTGGAGCGGTAAAAGCCACGATCAAGGGGGCACAGGTGCCAGGACAAATTGGCAGCCTAATTGATGCGATTAAACCTGCTCTAAGTCGCACCAACAAGTTCACAGGTGATCCGCTGGCAAAGGCAGCGAAAGCCAATGTGTCGCTGCAAGTTGACAAGCTCAAGGCTTCCCCAGTACTAGCCGATCTGATTGCATCAGGAAAACTGAAAGTAGTGGGTGCTTACTACGATTTGGATGCTGGAACGATCACGCTCGTTTAATTGGTTCATCTTGCTGGAGTAAATCGCGTCATGCTCAGTACAATCATTTGGCTGCCTGTGTTGGGCGCTGCTTTAATCGGATTTTGGCCGCAAACCTGGAGTCCACAGCGATCGCATTTTGTGGCTTGGGCAATCGCGGGTTTAACTTTTCTCGCCGCAGTATTCTTGGCGATCAACTTCGACTTTCAAGCATCGGGGCTGCAATTTCAAGAACATATTAGTTGGATCGCTCCCCTTGGTCTCGACTATCGCCTAGGAGTGGATGGGTTGTCGTTGCCGTTGGTGGTGCTGAATGGGTTCCTAATTTGGATCGCAATTCAAAGCACCCCTAAGCAAGTGTCCCGCCCTCGACTGTTCTACTCACTAATCTTCTTGCTGAGTGCCGCAGTGGCGGGAGCTTTTCTCGCCCAGAACTTGCTGTTGTTCTTCTTGTTCTACGAGCTAGAGCTGATTCCCCTCTATTTACTAATCGTGATTTGGGGGGGCGATCGCCGAGGCTATGCAGCAACCAAGTTTCTGATTTACCAAGCACTCTCCGGGATTGTCTTGTTGATTGGATTTCTGGCTTGGGCTTGGGCGAGTGGATCGAGCACCTTCACAGTGGAAGTAGAAGCGTTGGCTTCTTCCTTACCAATGGGACTGCAACTCATATTGCTCTCGATTCTGATTCTAGGCTTTGGGATCAAAATGCCCCTGGTACCCTTCCATACTTGGCTACCGGATGCCTATGTAGAAGCCTCCACGCCTGTTTCAATTTTGTTAGGCGGCATTGTTTCTAAACTGGGCACCTATGGCTTGATCCGATTTGGCCTTGCTTTGTTTCCCGATGCGTGGCATGTGGTAGCACCTTGGTTGGCTACTGCGGCTGTCGTTACCTCTTTGTATGGCGCTTTGGTGGCGATCGCTCAGACCGACATGAAGAAGATGATCGCCTACAGCTCTGTCTCCCACCTCAGTTATGTGTTGCTGGCTAGTGCAGCTGCTACGGAACTGAGTCTCTTGGGTGCGGTTTGCCAGATGGTGGCTCACGGCTTGATCTTGGCACTCCTGTTCTATCTCGTGGGTGTGATTGAAGCCAAAACAGGTAGCCGCGATTTGGCTCAACTGCAAGGACTGTTAAACCCTAAGCGTGGATTGCCTTTAATCAGCGGAATTTTAATCTTGGGGACAATGGCGAGTGCTGGAATTCCTGGAATGGTCGGCTTTGTCGGTGAGTTTCTCAGCTTTCAAGGGAGCTACATCATGTTTCCGGCGCAAACGCTGCTTTGCCTAGCCAGTACTGGACTCACCTCAGTTTATTTTGTGCTTCTGATTAACCGAGCGTTGTTTGGTCGCTTAGAAGACAAGCTCAGCTACCTGCCTAAGGTGACTTGGGAAGAACAAATCCCGGCGATCGCTCTAATCGCTTTGATTGTTCTATTAGGGGTGCAACCGAATGCGCTTGTGAGATGGAGTCAAACCACTACCAATTCTCTCGTGGCAATGGTGGCTGAGCACAGCCCACAGCAGGTTGCTCTCACCCCGCACTCCCCTCAATCCGAAATAGTGAACCCATAATGTCCTGAGCAATTTTCACGCCCTGAACATACGACGCGATCGCTTAGCCAGAGTTTCTTGAATCAATTCCTATCCCGTCCTATCCCGAAAAGGAGATCTGCAACATGACAACTGCAACTGCAACCCAGCTACCTCCTTCTACCCATGAATTTGCCGAGGTGATTCATCGGTTAGAAGCGGGTGGTGCCATGCTGCCTGACACGCCAGAAAACCTCATGCAAATTATCGGCATCTACAAAGCCTATGCGGTGCCGATGGATTTTTACTGGCGAGATCTCCTTTATATTGCTGAGCGAGTCTTCCTCAATCCCTTGCCCTTTTTCAAGTACTTCCTCCCTCAAGAATATTTAGATTTACATAACCACTACGCCGGAGACGACGCAGATTTGCGGATTTGGCGAGGCGAAGCGACCGCCCATCCAGAACTGCTTGCATTCATGCAGAAGGGCGAAACCACCCAAATGCCCAAGCTGTTCCACCATTTGCTGCACGATCGCGTCAATATGGAGTTTGCCGAAGCTTGTATGCGAGCGATGTTGTGGCATCGGGGCATGGGTGGCAAGTTTGACCCCTACCTCGACACTCCCGAATACAAAGCCGCTGCCGATCGCGCCATCAAGGCCTACTTCAAGGGCAATCCTGCGATGCTGGGCCTCTACAAGCTATTCCCAGAGATGTTTATTGAGCAGGTGCGGCAGTTGTCTTACTATGCCAACCTGGGATTGTTTTGGGAAGTCATGGCTCCCGTGTTCTTTGAGATGAGCGATCGCTACGATTGCGGGGAAATCACCACCGTTCCCGAAGCGATGAATTTCTTGGTGAATGGTATCTTTGCCGTCGCAGGCCGTCCCATTTACCACCACGTCTACATCGACGGAGAGTGCTACGAAATCATCCCCAAATCCTGCGGATTTACCTGGCTCTACGAAGCTGCTCTCCCCTATGTGGAAGCCGTTTTCTATCGCACTGCTCCCTTCCGGGGCACCAAGTCCTACAACGCTCAAGCGGAGCAAGTTCCAGCCGAGCAGAAAGATTTCCACTATGGCATTCTTTACGCCGATGTCAATCCTGTCGGGACAGCAGGGATTCCTCCGACACTGCTGATGCAGGATATGTTGCACTTCTTGCCCCCCTACTTGGTGGACTATTACCAGCAACATTGCCGTGGCAAAGATGACATGCTGATTCAGCTAGGCGTGACTTTTCAGCGATCGATGTATTGCGTGACTTCAGCAGTCATTCAAGCACTCCGGACGGCGTTGCTTTACCCCTTAGATGATCAAAATCCCAAGCATTTGCAAGCCAATCGAGAGTTCTTTGAAGCGCAGATCGATCGCTTTAAGCGTCCAGAAGCTCGCTTGCGGGATATTCAGTCTCAATCTTATCGATAAATAATCCTACACCCTGAAACCTCAAACACTATGGCTGATATTGTTGATATTGCAGTGAGTGCAGGTTCCTTTAATACTTTGGTAGCAGCAGTCCAAGCCGCAGGTTTAGTTGATACGCTGAAAGGCCCAGGCCCATTTACAGTCTTTGCGCCGAATGATGCCGCCTTTGCCAAACTGCCGCCCGGAACCATTCACACCTTGCTGCAAAATATTCCTCAATTGGCGCGGATTCTTACCTATCATGTCGTGTCGGGTAAATGGACTCAAGCTGACCTGGCAAAGGTAGACTCTCTCACCTCTGTAGAAGGTTCTCCCATCCGCCTGGATTTATCCGATGGCTTTGAGGTCAAAAATGCCACGGTGGTTGCTCCGGACATTGAAGCCGATAATGGCGTTATTCACGTCATTGACAATGTGATTTTAATGGGCTGAATTAGTGTTGCAAGGGCGATCGCGCTAGGTTTGTATGAATTGCGATCGCTCCCTTTGCCCTGACCTATACCTCAGCCTACTTATCTCGTCGAATTCGATTGATCTCTTTTTGCAGTTCCTCCAATTGCCGCCGCAACTCTTCTGCTTCGGCTTGAGGCGATTTTGCCGAAGTATTGACCGCTCCTGCCGCTTCAGCACGGGCATAATGACCTTGGCGAATCTGGCGGTATTCTTCTGAGCTGGCCCATTCGCGGATGTAACGAATGCGCTCAACTGGGAAAGGATGGCTGAGCATGGAGCCTTGAGAGCCGTTGCCGTTGTAGAGCAAAAACTTGTAGATCTGGTTCAAGCCATCTTGGTCTAGCTCTTGGTAGCTTTCCGATTGGCGGATAAATTCATTTAAGCTGCACTCTTGCAGATGCTTGCTGCTGCCACCCGCAATTTTCATCATGGTTTGCATAACTAACGTTAGGTCGTCGGTGGCGAGGAGTGCGGCGCGATCGGAAGTCAGTTCGGCTTTGCGTCGCCATTCGTAAAAGGCATAGATTAAACCACTGCCAACGATGTTGCCTAAACCCATCGTCATTTCTCCGAGCGCTGCTACCATCTGAATGGCCCAATTCGCCATCTGGATCAAAGTAGTATGACCGCATTTGATGTGGCCTAATTCATGAGCCAGCACAACTCGAATTTCAGCGTCGCTGAGTAAGTCCAACAGTCCTGTATGAAGGACAATATAAGGATGCTCTTCTCCCAAGGCGTAACTGTTAGCCAGAGGATTTTGCACCACAAACAGAGAAGGCTCTGGGTGAATGTCTAGGTCGCGGACACATTCGCGAAAAAGGTGATAGATCGAGGCGTACTGACGAGGGCCAACTTGAATGCTGTTGCCCATTAAATAAATCAGTTGGGGCCGTTCGTAGAGAAATTCCACAAATTTCCGAGCCACGAGATCGAAGCCAGGGACATTGCGTAGAGCTTGCTCGGCTTGGCGATCGAGGGGATGCCGAAATGCTTCACTCGAAATTCCTGGATAGGTAGGCATCGCAACACTCCTTAATGGTTGATCTCGAAAATCCAGTAGACTCCCAATACTTGTATAACAAGTCGGAGGCTGCTTTTGAGTGATTTCGGATTGCCAAGTTGGATCAAGGCGATCGCTTTTTGTAGCTTACGATTCTACACTGCTCGCGATCGCCCGGAATAATAGGGACAACTGCACTTCTTCAACTGCCTATGAAGCCGTACCAAACGCTAGCGACGATGCTCTCCACCATCACCGGGCGCTTGACTGTCAGCAGTAGCCACAGACGTAGCGACTTCTCGGAAGCCAATCCGATGCTGCATGCTCTGTTACTCGAACATCCGGAGTTGGAGCATCCAGAAATTCTGTTGACTCAGCTACCCAAAGAAGCTGCCTTTTCTTCTAGGACAGAAGAAGATTTGCTCTTGACTCGCTAGTTAGCAGTCTAAGTAGGGGCACTACTGCATTGGTCATAGACCAAATACCTGTTTCTCCGAAGCGCGATCTCACGTAGTTCTCCAGTCGTAAGGCTGGAGATTTTTTTGTTTAACTAGCCTTTGATCTTTGTCCCAAAATTAAAAGCCCCAGTCAAAGACCGAGGCTGGGAAGTTATATGTTAGCTAGCGCTTTTTATACAAGTTGTTAGCTAGCAGATAGGGCGACAAATATAGAAGTTGCGACCAAAAGAACGGCGATCGCGCCTTGGAATAGGTAACGCTGTTGTTGTTCTGGGGTGGGATATTCTGCGTAGTACATGGCAGGCTCAGCTGCGTAGTTGTTGAGAACGCCGTTTTCGTCGGTTGTGTAACGCATGTCTTTTTCCCTTTGTTGCTTTATGTAAACTAATGTAACAGATTATTTACAAATTGCAACACTTTTCCAGTTTTCTGCTAGTCATTTTTCTGGGGGTAGCTATAAGCATGGCTTAACTGTGCCTTCAACTCCCGACGGGCAGGCGATCGCGAGTTTAGGGAGAAGACCCACGCCAAAATAACCGTCACCCTAAAGGGTTCGGCTACGTTTACAAAGGCTGCCTACGCAGCCTCGAAGTTTCGAGTTACTAGAAATCGAGCAGTAACGAATTACAAACTGTTAGTAGCAAATGTATTGCACTGGTCGGGGTCGCCACTCTGCACACCTCGACGGAACCACTCGACTCGTTGCGCTGAGCTGCCGTGGGTAAATGATTCAGGCACCACGTAACCTTTAGAGCGACTTTGGAGGCGATCGTCTCCAATACTACTCGCAGCAGTTAGGGCTTCTTCGATGTCACCTGTTTCTAAAACTTGGCGGGAACGATTGGCTTGGTTGGCCCAGACACCTGCGAAGCAATCGGCCTGTAGCTCTAAACGGACGGAGAGTTCATTGGCTTCGGCTTTGCTGCTGGCTTGGCTTTGGAGCGATCGCACCTTATCGGAGATGCCGAGTAAGTTCTGGACATGATGGCCTACCTCATGTGCCACGACATAAGCCTGAGCAAAGTCCCCAGGTGCGTCATAGCGGTTTTGCAGGTCTTCGTAGAAACTCAAGTCGATGTAAACTTTTTGGTCTCTAGGGCAATAAAACGGCCCGACTGCTGCTTCGGCATAACCACAAGCGGATTCCACTGCTCCCGAAAACAACACGAGTGTAGGTTCGATGTAATCTTCGCCTGCCTGTTGGAAAATTTGGTTCCAGGTGTCTTCGGTGTCGGCAAGCACAACTGAGACGAAGTCGGCCATTTGATCTTCAGCAGGAGAACTGGTGTTTTGGGTGGAGTTGGGGTAGGAGCGATCGCCGGAGGGGGCTGCTTGATCCAGAATGACGCTAGGATCACCACCTAAAAATGCGACTACCAGTGCCAAGAGTATTGAGCCAATACCGCCACCAACTAGGGGGGCAGAAACTCTAGAACCACGCCGATCTTCAACGTTTTCGCTTCTACGACCAAATTCCCAACGCATGGCAGCTTTCCGAATGGCTTTATGGGTCTAGTTTGGCTTTCCTAGGCTAGCGATATCACCCTCTGTGGACTTAATCTAGAAGGAGCGTTCAATCTGCCAACCTATATAAACGGGCAGATTTATCCCTATTTATTCAGGCTGTTGCGACATTTGCGATCGCCTTTGGATGTGGCATTTTTTGAAGAACCGAACCCTTGGGGGCGCTTGCTCCCAAACCCCCGATGAGGGACGGCTGCGTTCCCCAGACCCCCTCCAGAAGGGTTTTGTGGTATGCAGGTTCAGGATTAAGGAGGCGTTTGCTTTTGAGGGATGGTGGGGCGATCGCTTTCTTTTGGCAGCACTAGCAAGACAGATTTGACGAGGCGTTGAATGGGATCTCCTTCGGTGTGAACTTTGCCGTACCAAGTTTTGCCTTGGTAATAAAAGGAGGAGGAACTGCCGCCGTCTAAGTTTATGGCCTGCTTTGCACCTAGAGTTTTCAGGAAGGTTGTGAGTTCAGTAAAGGTCATGCCTGAATCGGTAGGGGATTCTGACTTTTGCGCCACCATGACCCAAAGCACATCTCCTGTTTGGGTGAGGGCGATCGCGGTTCTGGCGTTGGGTTGATTGATGCCTAACGGATCTCGAATCACTTCTCCATTGACGGTATCCACAAATCCTTCTGGCTGTGCAGTCATCTCTGGGAGTAGGCGAGGGCCACCACCCACAGCATCGATTAGCTGGCAGTTGGCAGGGAGAGGCGCGTTGTGCGGAGCAATGTCATAGCGAAAAGTAGAACCGCATTGATAGCGGCGAAACTCGGTGCGGTTAAAAATTTGGTTTAGGTAAGGAGATAGGTCTGGGTTGTTGACTAAGCGCTCGTTTAGTTTTGGATTGGCTGCTAATTTGCCTTCTAGGATCACCTAAGAAGTTGATTTCTGATTGGTTGGGTCAAAGAAGCCACCGTTGAGGACGGCGATCGCGCCATGCTGCTGGGCGAAGCTATCTAATGTATCAACACTTTCTGAGAGGGCAGGCACCACTGCAAATGAGCTTTGTGCTGAAATCAGCAAGGTATGGACAGTGCTATGAGCCAAACTGTAGGTTTTATACTGCAATGGCAAATTGGGTTGCCCTTGAGATGAGACAGGTGACATAGTTGATGGCATGGATTCTGGGGTAGATGGGGTTCGAGCCACTATCAGCAGGGCGATCGCCAAACTTCCTAACCCTGTTAGCACCCAACTCAGTCGCCACATCTTACTCACAAATGGTTGCAAACCTTAGAATTTTAACTAGTTACAGCCACAGAAGGATTCACAGAAGGATTTAGCAGTGCCGAAATCCAACAAGCCGTGATTTCTGCACTCTACCAGTCGCTGTATCTCAAACAGCCTTTGGATACTGCACTTCTCGTTCAAGCTATTCGCGGTATTATCCCACTCTCCGTCTCCCGACGCGAAGAACTATTGCAACGGAGAGCGATCGCCAAAGAACGTTTTATTAGCGTCAAGTAAACTACTGCAATTAAGCCACAGAGAGTTCGTAGTGCAATACTAACAACTCATCTGCCTGCAAGACAGCTATGAAATATTCACGTCCTTGTAGATCGGCAAATTCTACTAAATATTGGGTTTGCTCTACTTCTTCATACCTTTCAACAACTGTTCCAACCTGTCCAGGAGGTAGGCTGGCAATAGAGGCATAGCTAGGTTCAGCTAGAATGAGGCGATCGCTGGAAACGGGTCTAAGTGTAGCAACTGTATCTAAGAGAGTGGGAGTTTTCATATTATTTAATAAATGCAGAAATTAAGCGTGGATTTGAATCTTTAGTTCTAATCTCCCAAATGGCACGCAGTTCAACTCCATTAGTATCCGGTACAGTCCAATCTACCTTAAACACCTGACCGAATGCTGTAGCGTCTTGCTGAACAACTTCGCCTTCAATCGCTGCTATTTGAATCAATTCTCGCAAGAAGTCAGCATTACTTGCTGTAATGTTCAACGCTGACTCGAAAACTCGTGCTTTGTGCTTACCAGAAGGATGGTCTATGTTCAGACAATAGCCGATAAGTTTCTGTATGGAAATTTCGGCTCGATCGCCATTGGGTAATTTCATTGCGAACCCTAAGCCTTAGCCCATCAAATCCTAATTTTTACTTTCTGAGGGGGATTGTAGCAGCCTAAAGGATTGATGAACTTGCTCAATCGTGGGCAATGCTTGAGGATTGCTAGCTCCGTAATAGCTGACTAATTCTCCAATTTGGCGATCGCCATAAGGGATATAACTGACAATGGCATCAGTAAAACCAAATTTAGAGGTGGTTAGCCAACACCGCACTACTTTTTGCCCATTCACCGTCATCACTTCTTTTTTGATGATTCGACTCTTCTGATCCGCTTCAATTTCAGCTAGCAATTGTTCTACAGTTCCCGATCGTAGGGCTACACCTGTTCTAATGGCGGAGGGTAAGGCTTGGGCGGTGGCTTTTTCAGGTGGATAATTGGTAGCCACGATGTAAAACGGCATGCCACCATAACTATCGAGTGACCAGTCGTGGGGATATTGGAAGGAGAATAAGTTTCCCTCGACATGGGTTTTGAATTCTGGCGTTTGGGAACGCTGGTCTGGGCTGTTGCGGTTCGAGGAAAAGAACTGTTGCGACTCATCGCAAGCCGATAAGAAACCACAGCTCAAAATTGCTACACTCGCGATCGCCCTCCACCACCAATGCCTCATTTCTGACTCTCCTAGCCCACACTCAAGTAAAACTATGTTTGACTACTCGGCTGGCGAGATCAATTTCGCAAAGCTCTTTGTCACTAAGTTTTGAGGTTAATTTGAGAGGGCGATCGCCACCTCACTTTTTACACTTTTGAATAAAGGCCAGATCAGTCTTACAAATACTTTTTCAATAGTTGCCCTAATACCGAAATGCCTCGCTCGATTTCGGCTGGGGTAGAGGAGTAATTTAATCGCATAGCGGTGTAGCCCTTTTGGTCGGGGAAGAAGAGAGAGCCGCAGGACATCACGACTTTTTGAGCGATCGCTTCTTGGCGAATGGTCTCCATTGGTAGCTGGGATGGTAAATGCACCCAGAGAAACAGCCCACCATTGGGCACCGTCCAAGATGCTTCTTGAGGAAAATAGCGTTCTAGCGCTTGCAGCATGGCATTGCGGCTTTGCAGATTCTCGGTGCGGAGATGGTTGAGATGCCGCCGATAGTGACCAGAGGCTAGATACTCGCTGATGATCGCTTGGGAGACAGTAGAGACATGCAGATCGTTCAGCAACTTGCGCTCTACTAGGGGGCGATAATGCTTCCCAGTCACCACCATGTAGCCCACACGCAATCCGGGCATCAGTGTTTTAGAAAAGGTGCCGATGTAGGTGACTAAATCATGGCGATCGATCGCTTTAATCGGAGCAGGGACAGGCTCAAAATTTAGCCCTTCATAGGCGTTATCTTCCAAAATGGGGCAGGCATATTGTTCTGCCAACTCTAATAATCGCTGCCGATGGGATTGGGAAGTCGTGATGCCAGTGGGATTGTGCAGCGTACTAATCGTGTAGATCAGCTTCGGGCGATGACTACCAAGATATTGTTCTAGCAGTTCTAAATTCATCCCGGTGGCTGTCATCGGGATGCCAATCACTCTCGCGCCCAAATTCTCTAGGACTGCGATCGCCCCATGATAGGTGGGACTCTCCACAATCACCCAATCTCCCGGTTGCACATAGTAGTGCATCACCAAGGACAGCCCTTGCTTCGAGCCGCTCGTGATAATAATGTTGTCTGTCGAGACTTGTAATCCCTGTTGCCACACCAGCATTTGGGCGATCTGTTTCCGCAGCACCAAGCGACCTTGAGGCAAATCATAATTGAATAAAGCTGTGTCTATATCTGCGATCGCGCGTCTAGCAATCCGCCGCAAATCTTCTGACTCTGGTGGTCGAGGGAAACCACAGCCCAAATTAATCACGCCCTTTTGGGTTTGCGCCAGCATCGAGTCCGCATAGACATCAAAAAAAGAGATGCTTCGTTGTTGCGGAATGATCACATCCTGCGCTGGGGCAAAGGTAGGTTCCGACTGTGGGGCAGGAATGGAGGAAGAGTTGACAAAATATCCTGCGCCTTGACGAGCAGACACTAAACCATCCGCCTCTAACACGCCATAAGCTTCAATCACTGTCAGCTTATTGACTTGAGCATTTTCAGCCAACCTCCGAATCGACGGCAGACGTTCTCCTGGCTGCATCGCTCCTGACTGAATCAGATGACTAATGCGATCGCGGATTTGCAAATAAACAGGTTTTGGTGACTGTCGATCTAACGGAATTCTCATCACTTGCTCCAATAACAGAAGCAGCAGTTAAAAATAATTTGAGCTGAAATTTACTAACAGCTCTAATCAGAATTCAAGCATTACTAGCTGCTACAAAGTGAAATATATATGATTTTTTTCAAATCAACCTAGTACAGTTTTGCTCAGTTTCTACTAGAACAGTTTTTGGAATCGCACAACTGTATTAGTTGCTATCTCTAAGCTTCAAGCTTTTCTGACAATCCTCACCCAAACCTAAATATTAAAAACCAGCTCAAAACTAGATCTTAGCTTACAGCTTAGTAGAGTCCAACTTTACTTTTACCCACATCCCCCAATTGCATGAATCTTCTGGACGAGGTGTGTCTTTAACAATTCACTTAGCTTAGAAGAATTAGTTGCACTACAAATATTCGGATTTCTTTCCCTACTACGACCAATCAGAAACTACTCAAAACTACCCAAGCAATCGCTATATTTAGACAATTTTTAGGCTCAAAAACTGTACTAGTCAAGTTGATTTGTTTTTGTACCTTTTCAGTTAAGCACCATACCCTTCAGAGTAATTAGTAACAACTTAAATTACCTCTCGTGAGGTTCATCATGAAAACCTTAAAATTTACTTCTCTAACCTCTCAAAGCCTCTCTAACCTGTGGCAATCGTTGAGGCGAGTGATTGCTCGTTATACAGAGATTCGAGTTTGGCAGAAAAGCGATCGCCAGGGAAATCTCTATTGGCATGGCTACAACCCCAGTAATGGCGACTATGTTTCCTTTGGCACAGAAGCAGAAATTCGCATGTGGATTGAAGAGCACTACTACAGATAGACCCAGTTTTCCGATAGGCTCTTAAGTGTTGCTGAGTCATCCAGGCTAAGAAACTGGAACATTTATGGGACTGACAATTACGCAGGTAGACGCATTTACCAATCAACCCTTTAGTGGCAACCCTGCCGCCGTTTGTGTTCTGCCTGAACCACGGGATGACCAATGGATGCAAAACGTTGCCAGAGAAATGAACTTATCGGAAACCGCTTTTCTGCTGCAACAGGAAGATGGCTTTAATCTCCGTTGGTTCACCCCTACCGTTGAAGTTGATCTGTGTGGTCATGCTACCCTAGCCAGCGCTCATGCGTTGTGGGAATTGGGATATCTAAAACCTGACCAAGAAGCAAAATTCCACACCCGCAGTGGACTCCTCACCGCCCAACGCCAAGGAGACTGGATTGTGCTCAACTTTCCCGCTCAGCCTGCCACCGCGATCGCGCCTCCACCAGATCTAGATGCTGCTCTTGGTGTCACCAATCTCAACTATGTTGGCAGCAACCAAATTGATTACTTAGTGGAGCTAGAGTCAGAAGCAGTTATCCGCGATCTTCAACCCAATCTGACTTTACTCAAAGCATTTTCTGTCCGAGGCATCATTGTCACTAGCCTACCTGATGCTGGAGAGTATGATTTTGTCTCCCGCTTCTTTGCGCCCCAATCGGGCATTGACGAAGATCCAGTCACAGGTTCTGCCCATTGCTGCCTTGGCCCCTATTGGCAAGAGCGCCTCAAAAAAGATGAACTCCTCGCCTATCAAGCTTCTCCCCGTGGCGGAGTACTGCGAGTGCATTGCCAAGACGATCGCGTTGCTATTGCTGGGCAAGCCGTCACTGTGTTGAGAGGGGAACTGATTTAGTTGGAAGTGAGGAGTGAGGAGTCAAAGAAAAGAGAGGAGTCGTAAGTGGGTATCAAGCTGGAGACTATTGTGCCTTGGGGACGATCGCTGAGCGAGTACATCGCCATGTTCCGCCTTACCCCAGCAGATCTGAGCCGTCGAATCTTAGACTGTGGGGGTGGGCCTGCTAGCTTTAATGCGGAAATGACCCGCCAAGGCTACTCCGTCCTATCCTGCGATCCCATCTATCAATTCAGCACCGACGAGATCTCCCAGCGCATCCAGGAAACTTACCCCCAAATCATCAATGGCGTTACAGCCAACCAAGACAGCTATGTGTGGGATGCGATCGCCTCTCCCGAACAGCTAGGAGAAGCACGCATGGCTGCTATGAACCAATTTCTGCAAGACTTCCTAGCAGGTTTCCAGGCAGGACGCTACCTCACCGCCGAGCTTCCCCAACTTCCCTTCAGCAACAAACAATTTGACCTAGCCCTCTGTTCCCACCTGTTATTTACCTACTCCGATCAACTCTCAACCGAATTTCACATCCAGGCGATCGCAGAACTTTGTCGAGTTGCCACCGAAATCCGCATCTTCCCGATTCTAGACATTGCAGGCGAACTCTCACCCCACCTTCAACCTGTCCTTGATCACTTCCAGCAACAAGGCTACCAGCCAGAAATTCAACCCGTTCACTACGAATTCCAAAAAGGAGGCAACCAACTCCTAAAAATCAGCTCCTAGTTCTCTAGCAAGCTCGCCAATTTCCTAACTGGCACAATCCAGCCGAGGTTCAACCCTAGGATTACCGTTGCGATCGCGGTGCCAAGTCCAGCCAATTGAGGTTCTGGATTAGGCACCACTCTCTGATTGTCACAAGCAAGATTTACTCAAGCTATAGAACTCCACCAAGTTCAACGTGCATCAGCGAGGTAAATCTCATGAATTTCAAGCAAACCGTTCTCAACCTTTTCTCTTGGCTCAAGTCCACTACAGAATCCAACTCAGAGCCGCTTACACCTGAATCTGAACCGGACGTTGCGCCCCAGGCTCCCGTTACTATGTCCTTCTATGCGGCTAGGCCCAAAACAAGAACGATTCCTGGACGCCGCTCTCCCGCAGGTTCTCGTTAGGCATCGCTCTTGATGAAAATATTGATTCCTTTGACGTAGCATGGGGCAATCGCAGTGTCGGCAAACCTAGATCACCTCATTGCAACGTGATCACGTCCCTGTGAGAGAATCGCTTCACCATCTCACTCGTTTGCGCCAACGCTTAAATCCTTCGCTTAATCTTTTAGGGAGTCCAACAACTCTGTCAAAGCGGAAAAGGTATCTGGGTTGCCGATGATCAAATCACCATTCGCATCCATTGAGAAGTCTTCGCCAAACTCGAAGCCACTGCGAATGAGAAAAAGTACTATATCAACCTTAAAGTCATCCATGATCTGTAGATGAAAGCCTATATCTGATCTAAGTAAAATTAATAGCTATAGCCACCCATCTATAGGACTAATTCAGCTAGCTAAAGCTCTAACCTGCGAGTGTCGTTCTGGTAAAGTTGGCTTGAAAGGCTCAGCACTTGCTAGAGTAGATGCGTTAGATTAATTACTTTATTTTTATATTTTTCAAGTAATTATACAGAAAAAAACTGGTCAACTTATTATTCTATTTCAGGGATTTAATCTCTTTGAAGCTATTGTAAAATCGCCAATTTCTACATTTAGGGAACTTTAGAAACTGATATCCTTCAAATCTAAGGGGGCTTGAGAGCTATGCCTATGCTCGATTAAAGCCACTTTTATTCGTCAGAATGATGGTTTTTAATGGGCAAGCTTGATGTTAATTACAGCATCTACAAGTGTTGGTAAATAAGCCGATGCCATTAAAGTGAACAGTCTCGTCAGATTGTTTCACCTTAATCCTCTTTACCTACTTCGGTAGTAAGCCCAACTCTGAGTGAGTCATTTGTGGAGATGTCGATGAATCGCCCAAGCTTAAATTTCCTAACTCGGTGGTATTTGCAATCGGCATTGGGCCGAAAACCACCAAAAGGCTTTCAACGGCAGATTGGAACTGCAAAACAATTGGTGTTATTGGTGCTGGTCGGATTGATTACTCTACCTGCCCCTGGGATGGCGCAGTTTACCCAGGCCGTTCCAAATCTACAGCCTAGTGCAGAAGCCACAGGAGACGCCGGATACATTCTGGGAGCGGGCGATCGCATTCGAGTCGATTTTTTTGAAGTCCCAGAGTATAGCGGTGAGTTTATCGTCTTGCCGAGTGGCACTGTAAACTTGCCTCAAGTTGGAGCTGTCTCGGTGCAAGGCCAAACCTTGAAGCAAGCGTCTAATAGCATTGGAGCCAAATTTGCGGCTTATTTAAGACAGCCTCTAGTCACAATTAGTTTGTTGGCTGCTCGACCGATCAAAGTTGCGATCGCGGGTGAAGTCAATCGTCCTGGTTCCTACACCACTAAGCCAGAAGCAGCAGCGACTGACATTGGCGCAACCTCAGTCACAAGAATGATTGAACTTGCAGGTGGCATTACTCAAGCTGCGGATGTGCGTCGGGTGCAAATCCGACGAGCTAGACCTGGCAATACTGGTGCTGCTGTGCTCAATGTCGATCTGTGGCAGCTCCTAAAAACAGGTGATGTCAATCAGGATGTTGCCTTGCGGGATGGCGATAGTATTTTCATTCCTGCGTCTGAAAGCATCAATTTAGATGAGGCATCTCAGTTAGCCGCCGCTAGTTTCTCCACCACTCAAACTCGTCCTCTCAAAGTTGCTATTGTGGGTCAAGTGAAGCGTCCTGGCCCCTACATTATTAGTGGTGCAACCGATAATGAGACTGGCGTCAACACCAACAATCAAGAAAAGATTCCCACGATTACGAAGGCGATTCAGGCAGCAGGTGGCATCACCCAAACGGCAGATATCCGTAACATTGAACTGCGTCGTCGGACTAATTCAGGACCTGCCCAAGTTACCAAAGTTGACTTCTGGCAACTTTTAGGAGGAGGTGATCTGCGCCAGGATCTGCCTTTGCAAGATGGCGACACGATTGTCATTCCTACTGCCACTACCCTCAGCGCTCAGGAAGCTACAGAATTAGCTGCCGCCAGCTTCTCCCCAGATAAGATCACAGTCAACATTGTGGGTGAAGTGGTTAAACCAGGAGCCGTGGAAGTACCACCCAACACACCGTTGAATCAGGCAGTGTTGGCCGCAGGTGGCTTCAATAAGCGCCGCGCTAAGCAAAGTGCGGTGACTCTCATTCGTCTCAACCCTGATGGCACTGTATCGCAGCGAGTGATTGAGGTTAACCTGGCTCAAGGTTTGAGTGCACAGAATAACCCACCCCTGCGAAACAACGACACTGTGATCATTGGCAGATCTTCTCTAGCAGGATTTTCAGATACGGTGGGTAATATTCTTTCACCTCTCAGTGGCGTCTTTGGCCTCTTTAGACTGCTGGGGCTGTAACCATTTCCATCCTTAGCATCTCTTGACCTAGCGATCGCTTGCCATTACGATACAAGAAGTCATACCAACTTTGTCTTATGCGTACCCAGCAGCGATCGCTACGCCATCCCTCTACCCTACTCCTAGGGCTGGGACTGCTGCTGCGCCTGACGCACAAATAATTCTGTGAGCTTAATCTAGTTTTTTCTCAATCTAACCACCCTTCTGGAGGAGGTCTGGGAGACGCAACCGTCCCTCAGCGGGGGTTGGGGGCAAGTGCCTCTAAGGTTTTGGTTCTATAGTTTTAGAACATTTAGCTATCCATTGTCTTAACTTTACTGGAGATTTCTCATGCGACTGCAACAAACATTTGAGGCATTACTGCGACTGCTAATGGGTTGTCAGGCTCGGACTGAGTGGCAACCTACATTGCAATCTGACAACCCTAATCTTTTAATTACCAGCGCCGCAACACCTCATCCACCTCAGAAATTCAGGATTTGTCGATCATGTTGAAACAGCCTGCTAATAAATATCGCTCCTTTCCTCCAGTGGCCTTACGCGATCGCACCTGGCCCGACAATATCATTACCCAACCTCCCATCTGGCTCAGCACCGACTTGCGCGATGGTAATCAAGCGCTGATCGAGCCGATGAACGGAGAGCAAAAATTACAGATATTCAATTTGCTGGTGCAGATTGGCTTCAAAGAAATCGAAGTTGCGTTTCCCTCCGCATCACAAACTGACTTCGATTTTGTACGCCACCTGATCGAGCAAAACCTAATTCCCGATGATGTCACAATTCAAGTTTTGACCCCTGCCCGCGAAGCTTTGATCCGTTGCACTTTTGAGTCTCTACGCGGTGCTAAACGAGCGATCGTGCATCTCTACAATGCTACTGCTCCCGTTTTCCGTCGTGTTGTATTTGGACTCGATCGCCCTAGTACCATCGACCTCGCAGTCACCGCCGCACAACTTTTTAACGAACTTGCTGCTAAGGAACCCAACACCGATTGGCGCTTCCAATATTCGCCGGAGGTCTTCACCGCTACAGAATTAGACTTTGCCAAGGAGATCTGTAATGCGGTGTTAGAAGTTTGGCAACCCACGCCCGAACGCAAAGCTACTATCAATCTCCCTGCCACCGTGGAAGTGGCTACTCCCAACATCTTTGCCGACCAAGTCGAATGGATGCATCGTCATCTAACCATGCGAGACAGCGTGATTTTAAGTGTGCATCCCCATAATGATCGCGGCTGTGCGATCGCGGCAGCAGAACTGGCCCAAATGGCAGGAGCCGATCGCGTGGAAGGTTGTTTGTTCGGCAATGGAGAGCGCACCGGAAACGTAGATTTGGTGACGTTAGCGCTCAATCTCTATACTCAAGGCGTTGACCCAGGCTTGGACTTCTCCCAGATTAATCAAGTCGCCAGATTAGTAGAAGACTGTACGCAACTTCCGATCCATCCCCGCCATCCGTATGCGGGTGATTTAGTCTTCACAGCCTTTTCTGGCTCTCATCAAGACGCGATCAAAAAAGGATTAGCAGCACAGTCAGCAGATGACATTTGGGAAGTACCTTATCTCCCGCTAGATCCAGCCGATGTTGGACGCACATATGAATCTGTAATTCGAGTCAACAGCCAATCTGGCAAAGGTGGCATCGCCTTCTTATTGGAGCGCGACTACAACTTAGTGTTGCCTCGGCGTTTACAGATCGAGTTCAGCCGTATTGTGCAGCAAGCTGTCGATACCCACGGCCAAGAGATGGCCGCCGCAGACCTCTGGAAACTATTTGAGCAGGAATATTTGCAAGTAGTTTCTCCCTTTA
Source organism: Trichocoleus desertorum NBK24 (assembly GCF_030409055.1). Taxonomy (GTDB): domain Bacteria; phylum Cyanobacteriota; class Cyanobacteriia; order FACHB-46; family FACHB-46; genus Trichocoleus; species Trichocoleus desertorum_B. Next base: position 4,606,920 of record NZ_CP116619.1, read on the forward strand.
AATACCTTTCTCACCACCTCACAGAAGCGGATTCCCAGCAGAGAATCAGCGTGGTGTTGCAGATAGAGGGCCAACCCGTGACGCTACAAGGAACAGGCAACGGCCCGATTGACGCATTTCTCCAGGCCTTGAATCTAGATATCCGAGTTGATCATTATGAAGAGCACTCCCTCAACCAAGGTAGTGATGCGGCGGCGATCGCCTATGTAGAAGTCACCAGCGATCGCATCTCCGGTTCATTGCATGGCGTTGGTATTCATCCCAACATCGTCACCGCATCCTTGTTAGCCATTCTCAGCGGCGTGAATCGGATACTGACCCTGACTAAAACCAAGGTTTAAGCGAGCCATACTGAACAAGCTCACAGGCTAAAGTCTGGAGCTACACAAGCAACTTGTAGCCTCAGGCTTTAGCTTGTAGACATTCTCAAAACTGAGCATTGCGATATTGCAGACGATATAACTTGGCAAACAGGCGATCGCGCTTAAGCAATTCTGCCATCGTTCCCTGCTCCGTCACCTGTCCATCTTCGATCACAATAATCTGATCCGCTTGCTCGATCGTAGAGAGACGATGGGCGATGACGATTAAAGTACAACGTTGGCTGAGAGCGTTGATAGCTTCCTGAATCAGATGTTCGGAGATACTGTCTAAGGCATTGGTCGCTTCATCCAGAATCAAGATTTCAGGGTTGCGGATAATCGCGCGGGCTAAGGCGAGGCGTTGTCGCTGGCCTCCTGACAGACGCACTCCCTGATCACCCACTTGGGTCTGATATCCCTGCGGGAGTTGGCTAATAAATTCATGGGCATTGGCTTGTTTGGCAACAGCGATCACCTCTGCTTCTGTCGCTCCAGGCCGACCGTAGGCAATGTTCTCGTAAATTGTGGTGCTAAAGATATGCACGCTCTGACTGACAACAGCAATGCGATCGCGCCAGTCGGCCAGATTCAGCTGAGGTAAGGGTTTTCCATCAATCTCAATTTCGCCGCTAGTCGGGTCATAAAAGCGACAAATTAAGCTGATCAGAGTGGATTTACCCGCTCCCGAAGGCCCCACGATCGCCGTAGTTTTACCTTTGGGAATACAGATAGAGATATTTTGTAGCGCTGTTTTTTCGCCTGCCCCATAACAAAAATCTACGGCTCGAAACGCGATCGCCTGTTGCAACCCTGTAAAACGAGTTTTTCCTGAGTGGATATAAGGCTTATCACTGCGATCGAGTAGGGACATGACATCATCGATCGCAGTCGTGAGCGACATCAAATTAACTCGTGCTCCATCTACATGACGCACCTGAGGTTGCAGTCGATAGAGCATAAACACAAAGGTCAGCAAGGTGGGCAGATTCACTTGTTGCTGCAAAGCGATCACCAGAATGCCAGCCAGCAATCCCGTAGAGAGCACTTCAGAGAGTGGATACACTGCCCCAGAGATGCGATCGAGTTCCATAAAGGAGTGGCAAACTTGCTGAGAGGCTTGATCAAAGCGAGCTTGCTCGTAGGGTTCGCGACCAAACTCCCGAATCACCCGCATCCCTAGCAATCCCTCCCAAACCCGTTGCACAAAGACGGCATTTGCTTTTTCAGCCTGCTTGCCCAACTGCTTGACCCGACGAGTCATAAATTGAATCATGCTGGAAATCAGTAGCATGACTGCCGCCACCAAAAAGGTTAACTTCCAAGAAATTAGCAGCAACAAAATCGCGAACACAAAAACTGTGCAGCTACTAATAATCAGGCCAACTAGTACTGATAGGGCTTGACTCGTTCGCCAGGTTTCGTTGTCTAAAGTACTCAGAAACTTACCTGCTGGATAACGTTCTAAGAAGCTATAGCCAACACTGAGCAACTGACTAAAGATTCCAGAACGCAATCGATAGCTGATCCGCCAATTCAGCCAGGAGAACAGCAGGGTATTGCCGTATAACAAAGCATTTTTGAGTAAAACGCTGCCGAAAATGAACCCAGCAGTAATAGGTAAACGATTTTGAACAGGAATTTGAACAAAAATCCGATCAAAGAAAGCAATTAATGCATTGCTTTGAGCAGTTTGAGCTGTACTAGGATCAAAACTTTGTAGTAAGGGGATAAATAAGCTGATTCCTAGACCTTCCGACAAAGAAGCTAAAATTCCCAAAGCTATGATGACTGGAATTGCCCAAGGATATAACCTCAATAAAGGCCAAAGTTTTTTGATGGCTTTCGCTTCTTTCATGAATTCCTGTTTTGCTAAAGAGCTAATGCAAAATCAGTGATTTTTGCGAATTATTTGATTTAGTAGAAGTAAGCTGATGACAGATTTTCATTGCTTTCTCCCAGCGCCGTAGAAGTACCCAGTCATAAGGTTTTAAAGTCCGACGAAAACGCTGATTTTCCTGATCGTTGACTTCTTCAATGCTTAAGGAGGGAGGCTTCAATCTAAAGCGCTGTCTAAATTCTACCCAAGAGCGGTGGTTGGGCCAAATTAAAGAGGTGATAGGCTTGGTGGCAATTTTTAATAAGCAAGTTAAAATCATTGGATATAAACCGGGGCGTAGCAGCAAGCTAGGATCATCTTTGAGGGTGAGATAAAGCCATTGCAAAGTGCTCCAGTGGGCTCCAGATTGATAGCTTTTACCCATTAAATAGTGATAGAAACAACCCCTAGACCAGCGGTAAATAGTTTTTGGGATTTCTGGATGGCGAGCTTGTACTTCTGCCATCACTAACTCATAGGACTTAGCCATTGCTTTCGAGTTGCTAGCCATGCTACCCAGTAACTGACGATAGCCTACTAAAAACTCAGGTACTACGCGAAATTCATAAGCATCGGCAATGCGTAAATACAGTTCCCAATCTTCACAACCCTGGGCATTTTGCGCTCGTAATTCTGGGTTGAATCCTCCCAATTTCTCAATACAAGTGCGACGAATTAGGGCGTTGCTGGCATTGTCTAAAAAGTTGGAATAAACCAAGATAGGATAAATAGCTCCTTCTGGTTTGTAAGCCCGATCATGATTATATTCACCAATGATTGATCCTGATTCATCAATATGCACAGACCAGGTATAAATCAGACCTACTTCTGGCCCCGATCGCAACATGCATTGCACTTGTTTTTCTAGCTTTTGAGGATACCAAATATCATCGGCATCAATGGGAGCAAGGTATTCTCCCTGAGCATGGGCGATCGCTAGGTTTCGAGCCGCTGCGACCCCAGCATTTTTTTGCCTGAATAGCTGCACGCGCGGATCTTTTTGCACAAACGATTCCACAATTTCGGCAGTCCGATCCTTTGAACCATCATCTACGACCAAAACTTCAATATTTTGATACGTTTGTGACAGAACAGATTCTAAAGCTGGGCCAATATAGAGTTCAGTGTTATAGGCAGGGATAATAACTGAAACAAGCGGAAACTGAAAACTCATGAGTTATCGCTGGAGTGTTAGATGAACTGAAGTCAGAGCAAAAGGCTTTGAGGAAAATGCACATAGCTCTCCACACCCTCTGCAAATAGAGGGCTAGTTGAGGTGGAGACCCGCTGTAAATCGCGACTTAATTCGATTTCGAGAACTAGCGAGGGTTATCACTCAACGTTGGTAAAAACTTTAAGAGCGATCGCGATCTGCCATCAGCTCTTGGTAGACTGCTAAAGTTTCTTGATGCACACGCGACACACTCAGCCAAGCTAAGTTGCGTCTTGCCCGTTCCTTCCAGGCTTGCAACTGCTGAGAACACTGGAGCAATTCTAATAAAGCTGCGGCGATCGCGGCACTATCTTTAGGGGGAACTAATAAACCTGCGTCTCCTTGATCTAAAGCTTCGGGAATTCCATCCACATTGCTGGCGATGATGGCGCAGCCTGCCTCCCGCGCCTCTGACAACACCAAACCAAACGGTTCTTGATGAGAAGCCAAAACGAAAATATCTACGGCTTGCAAGTATCTTTGGGGTTGAGGTTGAAACCCTAGAAAATGGATACGCTCTGACACCGGAGTAGCGCTAGCTTGAGTTTCAAACGTTTGGCGGTCAGGCCCCTCGCCAATCAGATACAGATGTGCCTCCGGGAAATCTGTGGCAATCTGAGCAAAAGCCGCAATCAACTCTGTAATGCCCTTGCGCTGATACATCCCTGCCAAAGTGGCGATCGCGGGATGCTGGAGTGAGATCGCAGGGAGAGAAGAGGGTCGATCCCGAGGACTGCCCAAAGTGCCATTGCGAATCACTCGCAGCTTTCTCTGAGGAATGCCCCGTCGTTCCATTGAATCAGCTACCGCTTGACTGACTGCAATCACGCGATCGGCTACTCCCATTAAAGTGGCACTACGTTGAAACTCATTATGAACCGTAGAAACTAGCCCATAATGACCAAATCGCTTTAAACAACGGGCTAAAACTACTCCGGTCATCATGTGGGCATGAACGATATCCGGTTGGAACGTCTGGGCGATCGCGCGATAACCTTTAGCGGCCCGGAGGAGATTCCCCAGTTGCCGCCGCTGATTCAGGGGGAAATGAGTGATGCCATAGTCTGCGAGTAAGGCTTCGTATTCGCCGCCCTCAGAGGCTACCGCCACCTCATACCCAGCCTTGGCTTGTAAACAGGCAAGATCGATCGCCACATTAATAATGCCGTTCCCTAGTTCGCGGACATCGTTCAGGATATGGAGAATTCGCATTACATTTTTGTACAACAACTTAGCTGGCTTGGAGATTAGCTGGCTTGGAGAGCATCTTGGCGGCTGAGGTTCTCCAGCACATCCAGATATTGCTCCACGATGTTGTCCATAGTAAAAGCATTGGCCCGCTTCTGTAGTACTTCAGCATCGGTTGGTTGTTCTAGGGCCGCAATAATCCCATCAGCTAGAGTTTTTGAATCACCGACAGGAGCTAAACGACCATATTTGCCATTGCCTAAGATCTCTGCTGGGCCGCTTTCGCAGTCGGTCGAAACGACAGAAGTACCTGCGGCTAAGGCTTCTGCCACCACATTGCCAAATCCCTCATAGATGGAGGAGAGCACAAACACGGCTGATTGTGCCATGTAGGCATAAGGGTTTTCGACAAAGCCAGGGAGCGCTACATCATCTTGTAATCCTAGCTCTTGAATCAAAGCCTCCAATTCAGGCTTTACCAGAGGTTCGCGTGGATCGGCTTCTCCCAAAATCATCAATCGGGCAGGATGCTGCTGCTGCACCAAAGCAAAAGCGCGGACCAAGGTCAGAAAGTCTTTCTGCTTCACTAAGCGTCCTACTCCTAGAACCACAGGAGGTTCCCCAGCCGCAAACCAAGGATGATCAATCGGCGCTTTGATTTTCTCAGCCAGATCTGGCATCACCACTGGATTGTAAATCACCTGTACCTTGTCCTCAGGCAGCCCTGCCATCTTTGCCACATCCCTAGCGGTTCCTTGGGAGGCAGCCACGATCGCGTCGGCCCAAGGATAAAACTGCTTCACTAAAAAAGGTCGAACATTGCCAGTCCCTCCGTGCCTGTCTTGAAACTGTTGTGAGAGATTGGTCTGCACACACATGACAACGCGAGTCGGCACCCCTGCTAATCGTTGCGCCAAAGTCGCGGAACTAGCGATATCGAGAGCTGAGAGCAAGAAGTCTGGTTTTTCCTGCTGCAAATAGCGTCTGAGTGCCCAAGTTTTGGAAACGATGACTGGAGATTTGGCTTTGAGGTTAATCAGGCGGACATTGGCAGGCACTTTATCGAGGTAAGCACCTTCTCCTTGAGCCAGGACTAAATCGGTTTTTAGCCCTCTTGCAGCAAAGCCTTGAGCCAAATGCAACATAGCTCGCTCTGCTCCGCCCCCCGCTAAGTTGGGGATAAATAAACTTACAGATGGTTGTTGCGATCGCGTTATAGGCATAAGATTCTCCAGTTACTTGGGTTATCAGTTCACTTAGGCTGGCGCTAGCTCAATCACGAGTGGATGATCAGAGATAGCCAGGTCTAATTGCTTGGGGTTAGGATATTGCTGCACAGGAGCAGCAGCTCTTAACGGTTCATAGGTCGTCGCCTGACGGACAGGTGTCCCTAAAGTCACAGTGATGGCCTGCTTAGGTGTATGAACATCCAGCTTCGTTTTCAGATCAAAGCTAGAAACTTCTTGCCAGAGCACTAAATAAAATCGGCCATCCCGTTTTTGCAACAATGTATGATGCACCAAAGGACTCAGGCGGGTGCCGTTACCGCTCAGGCTATAGGTCAGAGACTGATAGGCAAACTCAGGGCCTGGATCTTGCAGCAGAGCAATCAAATTCTTGAGGGAGTTAAAGGCAGGTTTAGGAGCACCATTGTTCCGGAGCAGACCAAAGTTCTGTTCTTGGGTAGTGCCCTGACGCTCGTTGATTAGTTCGTAAAGGAACGATCGCTGAATGCCTCGATTAAAATACTCCAGATAGAGCCTGGGAACGTATTTAGCCGCAGCAAGCTCCGAGATCCCTGGCTGGGACGCTTTGAGATCCTGGGTCGCATTATGCCAACCACATTCCGTCGCCACAATTGGCTTGTTGGTTCCCGTCACCGCTTGAGTCAAAGGCAACCATTTCGTGTCAAGGTCTTGACTTGGCAAGTTACCACCCGCGTAGCTGTGCATATTGCCTAGATCCGCCGAATCGAGGGAGCCTAGGCGTGAAGCATAGTAGGGAATGGCTAAGGAGGGCATCAGCACAGGCAATGCGGCTGTCGTTGGATCTGCCTTGACTGCGGCATACAGTTCATCTTGGTAAGCCCGTAGCCCTTCAGGAAAGGCTTGGTTTTTATAAGTCGCTTGAGGATTCACATCCCACTCATTCGGCCCTTCGACTGCTTCAATTGAGGACAAGACCGGTTGAATCGCCTCTGTGACGACATTGTCAGGCGTAATGCCATCTCTAGCGTCCATCACTAAGGTTGATTTGATTCCCAGAGTGGCCAAATCGTTGAGTCGGCGATAAAACTCTGGGTTCTTGCCGCCATCGCGAATATGGCGCACTCCCAGTTCTTGCAATTTGGGCTTGATGATTGTGTCGTACCTACCATAGGCAGTGTCAAGATAACGCAGATGAGTGGCAACACCAATGGAGTTGACAAAGGAATTAGCGTTGCGAGCTTGCTCTGGTTGAGATTGAGCCTTTAGAGGTGGAGAGGATTTACAGGCAATCAGTAGCGCACTTAGTAATGTGATTAAGGGGTAGCGGTAGCATTTCATGTAATAGGAAAGGGAAAACTTCATAGCTGGCAACTGCCGAGTAACGAAGGATAAGTTCAGCTTGATTAAACCTGCGGAACTCGCGCCAGGGTTTGCCCTAGAAGTTGAGCAATTTGTTGGTTGATGGTAGTTAAGTCAAAGCGTTGGCTGGCTTGGATTTGGGCTTGATGAGCGATCGCGCTAGAGCGTTCTGGTTGGTTGCGGCAAAGATTAATCACAGCCGCCAGTTGTTGCGGATTTCCAGGAGTCGCTAGCCAACCATCAACCTCTGGTGTAATTAATTCAATGGCACCGCCAGATCGTGCGGCTACCACAGGTTTGCCACAGAGCATGGCTTCTACAATCACGCGACCAAAGGGTTCTGGAGCGGTGGAAGTATGAGCAATCAGATCGCACGATTTCATGAGAGTGACAACATCCGAACGAAATCCTAAAAAATGCACCCGCTCCTGTAAACCGAGGGCGTTGACTTGCTGATGCAGTTGTTTGACATATTGATCCTCTCCAAATAAAGCGTCACCGACCAATAAAGCTGTGACATCCTCTGGACAATGAGCTAAAGCTTCCAGCAAGACATGCTGGCCTTTCCAGGGAGAAAGACGACTAAAGTGGCCTACCACAAATTTTCCTGTCAAGCCCAGTTCCTGCTTCAGTTGCACAGCATCGGCGCTAGAAGACTGATAGGTTTGCGGTTCAAAGCCGTTATAAATCACCTGAGTCAGATCAGCGCGACCACCCGCCTCGATAAAAGCGGTTTTGCTCGCCTCTGAGTTCGCAATCACCAACGAAGCAAAACGGTTTGCCAAAGTGACCGCGAGTCGCCGATTCATGGAGCTGAAATGGTCCGGGGAGAGAATATCATGCAGATGATAAACCAAAGGCCGACGGCTGATCCAAGCCGCTAAAGCTCCTACGACTAGTGCTTTTTGGGTGTTGGCATAGATCAAATCGTAGTTTCGGCTCAACTGCACCACTTTGGTAATTAGGGGCAGGAGTTGTGCCAAACTACCGAAGCCTTGTCGCCAACCGCTATCTTTACGCACTTGAATCCCCTCAGCGTTGAGCACCTGTACCGGAATCTCATGTTGTTCTAGAAGCTCTCGGAATGGGCCATCAGCGAATAAAGCGACCAAGCAGCGATCGCGATAGGGTTTAGCAATATCCAGCAGGCACAATTCAGCCCCACCCGGTTTTCCGCTTTGGTCTAAGAAGAGAATCTTCATAAGATTGGAATACTCAGAAACGTCAGCATTGTTTATTGAGCATTAGCCCAGGCGGATTGCTTAGGAACTAATTTACGTCGTAGCCAGGTGATTAACGGTTTTTCAAGATACAAGTAGGTCAGCCAACCAGCGATGACTGCGATCACGGTCAACAAACTCATGGTGAGGAAGTTCCCGAATAAACCCACTATGTTGAGGGCGATCGCTACCTTAAATGTGGCAGCTAAACAGGGATAATGCACTAAATAAATTGAATAAGAAGCATCTCCTAATTCATTTAGCCAAGCTGGAATTTTCCAGCCTTGATTCAAATCAATTGAAGCTGCACCTAACACAACTAACATTGAGGGTAGTCCATAAGCAATTACATCAGGAATTACTATGAGATTGTAGTTGTCACATAACCCTGAAGTAAGGAATAATAATGCTCCTGCAACTAAGCAGATAAGTCCTGGCTTCACTCTTTTTCCTACTACCCAGTAAGCAGCGAGACAACCTAAGGCGAACTCTAAATTGTGCGGATTGAAAATGAAGTTTAAAAGCAGAGGTAACTGTGCAAATGAGGCGCGATCGCTGATGCTAAGGCAGAAAAATGCCAAAGTTCCTCCCAGCCAACTACAAAGTACAAATCGGGAAACTTTGGGTGCCAGCCAAATAGCCAAACCAAATATAAAGTAGAAGAAAATTTCGTAACTGAGGGTCCAGCCGACAATTAAGACCGGAAAGTTTTCTTGCGGATATAACAAGAGCGATTTCACAATTACGCCTAGATCGCGCTCGTATCCTTTGCCAAAGGAAGGAACTAGAAAATAAACTGGTAATAGAACGAGGGTGATTATCCAGTACAAAGGATATACACGAATGGCCCGTTTGATGATGAAAGTGTTGAGCTTTCGTTTCTGGCCAATATCAGCTCGATGCGCGAAGAAAATAATAAATCCGCTGAGCACAAAAAAGAAATCAACGCCTGAACCGCCAAAAGCAAACAACCCTGATAAAAAGTTTTGATTTAATTTTTGTTGGCTGAATTCAGTGACGTGAAACAAAACGACCAACAGCGCTGCAATACCTCGACAAGCTTGAATAAGTTCTAGCTTTTTCTTAGTGGATGAAGAGGTTTTTGTCTGAGTAGAAGCTGCTGATAATTCTTGACTGAGCGCAATCGTAGAATAGTTTGAAGTATTTTTCATGCTGTCTCCTCAAACTAAAGTGAAATTTACCTTATCAAGAGCGTGGGAACTGCGATCGCCTGCTCTTGACCCTTCACCCCGACTGTAAAGCGATTAACCTTTGGTGGCGATGGTATTGGCTAGCGGCCAGAGCCATGCCCGCAAAACTCCAAAAGACGACTCCTGAAAGGGCCAATGTGACGCTTCCCAAGCCAATTTGGGCAAATACGCCCAAACTGATGGCACGAGACGCACTAGCAAAGGCATCTGAGCGGATGTCTGTAGATTGAAATAAGCTAAATAGCAGCAAAATAATGCCACCCAAGTAGGGAATGGTACCGAACCAACCCAGGGAGAAAAACATACTCAAAATGCCGCTGTCATTACTGCCCAAACTGGTTCCTTCGAGAACAAATCCCAAGCCCTGACCAAGAAACTGGGAAAGCGCCAAACTCAAGGTTTCCGCATAGCCTTCACTACGCTGGCTATAACTGACATCTCCTTGCGTATTTGTAAGAGACTGCAAGCGGGCTCCAATCGTATCGGCAAACGGATCAAGATTGATCAAAGGGATAATGCAAAGCGCCATCACTACAATGGTGACCACCAGCCGCATCTGTAACTTCGGCTTTAGGGATGGCAGGAATGTTAACATCGCGACTGCCCATCCCAGCCAAGCCGATCGCACTAGAGATAACAGAAACGACAAATAGCCCACTCCAGAGGCGAAAAATCGCAGCTTTCCTTTGCCGCTCAGGAGCAACATCAAGCCTGCCAGCATCACTGTAGCGAAGGGGCCTGGAGAGTTCATGATGCTAAACACCCGAATGCCCAGGGGTTCTGGGGTACCAAAGGCAATGGCTTTAGAATTGATCAGCCAAAATCGATCCCACTGGGGCGCGACTAAGTATTGATACACCCCATAAGTTCCTGAAACTAAAACGCCCCAAAGAAATATGCGCTCCAAGCTTTGGCGGTAGCTGGGATAACTTCGCCAATTGACGAACAAGTGAAACCCGAACAGGATGGGGGTGAACCAGTTCAGCATGGGTACCACTACAGCCATCGGCGAATACTTGATTAGCCCTACTAAAAAACCGTAGATCACACCCACAAAAGCCAAGACAAAGGGCAAACCTCCTTGCCGTGTGGCTCTAGGCAGCGATCGCACTAGGGTCAGAATGGTCACGAACATGACGAGGAAAGGAGCCAATAAGATGGGGCTTGGGTCCACCCAACCACTGTCATAATCCACCATGCGCCGCACCCACGGTGACAAAAACGCAATCCACCAGGTAAAACCTAAGTAGAGCAAGGGATAACGCCCATACAGAAACAATCCCACCAGAAAAGCACCTCCTGGAAACGCTATTCTGAGCAGTCCCGCTTTCACCACCAGACATAGGGCTGAAAACAAGGTAAACCCTAGAATTGCCAACCAAGCAGGCGCTGGTTTCAAACCAAAGTTAAAGCTTTTTGGAGTGGCTCTAGGCGAGCGGATTTGCATGGGCTTGGTAAGTTGCTTGACGATTGGGAAAGTATTGAGAACCTAAATTTGTACTTGATGAGTCGGTGTCACAGCCAAGCCAAATTTTTTCTGTTCTGGTTGGGTCTTACCTTTGGCTCGCCAATCAATTTCATAAAGCTTGATTTCCTTAAGAAAAATGTAATAGCTCCACAAACTCGCTAAAGTAAAACCTGCTAAACCTTGGCGATACATGCCATACCAAAGATACTGTTGCAAAAACTTAGCTGGTGGCTTGAGTAGTAGTCTAATTAAATTAAATTTCTTACCTAATAGATGTGCTTGATTCGCATCTAAATCGGTATAGCGGTTAAATCGAATGATTAAATCGCTCATGTCTCGAAATCCCTGATGCCATAAAGTTCCTGGTAGCAAAGTAACAGGTGCATCCTTCACATCAGGCCCTTCATGGACTAGCACATCTTTAATCCGAAACTGAGTTTTGTCGTACAAACGCACATGCGCTTCCGCCCGACCATCTAACCACTGCCCAAAGAGGTCTCCGACTCGGTTGACGGATAGAGCCTTTGTGGTCGGACCTGAACTCGTTTTCCAGGCTAAGATTGCGCTTGCTAGCTCTGTGTCTACAACTTCATCCGCATCGAGAAAAAAGATCCAATCATGCTTGGCTTGGTCGGCACCAAAATTACGTTGCTTTGAGTATCCTGGCCAAGGATTTGCGTAAACCTGACAGCCCAAATTTTCTGAAATTTGCACTGTAGCATCTTGGCTGCCGCCGTCTACAACTACGATTTCATCCGCAAAAGGCAAACAAGACTGAATAGCATTGGCAATACATTCTTCTTCGTTTTGAGCAATGATGACCGTTGAGATTGAACGGGGGGGCAAGGCAGCTTGGGTCATTTCTCGTTTCCTCTAAAATCTATTAGTTTAAGGATGCAAAATTCAATAATTCTTGGATTTTTTAGGCTCTGAGATAACCATCTTTAGACACAAAATACATAAGCCAATTACAAATGGTTGGAGTGGTCAGCAAAGACATTTCGCACCTGTAGAAATGGACTCGCTAGCGTCTGAGGCATAAAGCTTAAAGCCAAAGCTACTACCGTACGGACATTTAACTTATTTTGTTGAAGCGATCGCAAAAGATAAAGCCGAGCCGCGATCGCCTGATTTGCTCGTAGCAACCCGATGCCCAACGTTGTATTAGCATGAGCCAATTCCTGCTCAAAATAGGCCCGTAGTTTGGGGGTGGGAGCGTCAGCCATAAAGCTCTCGTAGCAAGCAATCCCTGCCTTGCCTTTACGAATTTTGGCTTGGGCATTGCGATTGCCACTGGTCATGTTTTCTGACTGGGCATGGACGCGGTAACAAGCTAAGCGCTCTGGGCAGTAGTAAGCTCCCCGACCCGAACGACAAGCAAGATAGCTAATGTAGTAGTCCCAAAACACGCCTGCTTCCTGTAAGCGCTCCCAGGCCAGTCCTTCTCTTCTAATTAAGGCCGCAGACGCTGCAAAGACTGAGCGATCGATTAACCCTAGTTCCCAAAAGGGTTGGTGAATACCTGCTTGCAGTTGATGGCGTTTTTCGCGCTGAGAGTGCCTCTCTGTCTCTGCATCATCGATCGCGCCCTCCGAGTTAATAATGAAGTAGTCACAGAAGGCTAGAGCTAAATCTGGTTCAGCTTCTAGGGGTGGCACTAATTTCTCTAAAAAGTCTGGACACCAAAGATCATCATCATTGAGGCTTGCCACATATTTACCTTGGGCCTCTTTGAAGGCATAAGTCGCATTCCAGCCAATTCCTAAGTTGGTGGGATTGCGACGCAGGCGAATCCGGGCATCTTGAAAAGTGTCAATAATTGGCTGGGGATGTTCGGAGCTACAGTCGTCTGAAACGATAATTTCAATATTGGTATAGGTCTGTTGAATGACACTCGCGATCGCCTGCTTTAAGTAATGAGGGCGATTGTATGTCGGAATAATCACGCTGACGAGAGGCCCTGCCTGTTTGGTCTCTGCTGTCATAATTCTGTTTCCCTAATTCTCGCAAAATTTAATCGTTCATCGCGGTTAAAGCCTTGAGTCACCCAGTTAACTGGGCACTTCTTGTTTGAGCCAGGGTTTTTGCTTGCGGAGAGTATGCAACAGATTTCTTGCCTTCTGGTAGCCTTGTGGCCCTAACCAGCGCATAGCTGTAATAATCAGACCCAAGCGCAGATAACTTTTGGTGTAACGAAGTTGGGGATAGTAGGTCAAAGCCTGTTGCCGCAAGCTTAAAGCGTACTCGTAATCCTTGGCCATGAGAGGCTTCCAAGCTACTGATAGATGAGCCCGTCCATAGGCTCGGTTTTTCAGATACTGAAGTTCTGGAGGGGTAGAGGCAAAAGTTTTGTCGATCACCTTCAATCGATGGTGGAGATGCCGCTGCAAGTTGTTCGATTTGCTGTTGGCATGTTGGCGATAAAACACCAAAGGCTCCTTCACCACTGCGAAGTGATAGCAAGAGGCAATACGAATCCACATATCCCAGTCTTCCGCCGATCGCAGCGTTTGGTCAAAAAACCCTACAGCTTCAAAACAGCTGCGCTGCACCATTGGGGCGCTACCACAGAAAATCTGATTCTCTTCTGCGATCGTTTGCCAAATATCCCCCTCCGCGTCTGACATCAACACTTGATCGGTCAGGTTGCCTGCCGCATCCATATTCACCACCCAAGTATTAACCAAGCCAACGGCTGGATTGGCTTCTAGACATTGCACTTGTTTTTCCAGCTTGGTTGGGTTCCACAAATCATCTGCATCTAGAAAAGCAATATACTCTCCCTGAGCTTCGGTAATACCGCGGTTACGCGCTCCCGCTGAGCCTTGGTTTTCTTGAGTAATCAACCTTACACGGGGATCGGTTAAGGCAGACACCCACTCAACCGTGCGATCGGAACTGCCATCATCTACAATTAACAGCTCAAAGTCTGTATAGGTCTGCTCAAGCACGCTGGCGACTGTGGCAGGCAGGTAGGCGATCGCATTGTAGGTTGGAATTACAACAGAAACCTTGGGCATAAATCATCCTCTGAATTGACTAACAGGGCTCAAGCAGCAGTTGCTGGTAAATTTCCACCAGTTGGTCATTGAGCTGGTTGATGTTGTAGTGGGTTTCTACATAAGAACGACCTGCCTGCCCCATCTGAGGCCAAACTCCTGGATGCTCAATCAGGTAGCTGAGCTTATGGGCCAAAGTATCAGCATCCCGCTCAGGCACCAAGAAACCAGAGCTGCCATTTTCGATCAACTCTGGAATGCCGCTGTGCAAAGTACTAATCACAGGTAATCCCATTGCCATTGCTTCCATTAAAGCCACCGGAATCCCTTCTTGATCGCCGTCCTGGCTAGTCACGCTGGGTGCTAGCAAAATATGAGCTTGGTGCAAAATTTCAAATACTTCCTGGTCTTGCTTCCAACCCAGCAGCTTCACATGTTTCTGAATGCCCAAGCTCTGAATTAAATCAGATAAAGAATCTCGCAGTGGGCCATCACCCACCACGTTATATTCCAAGTTCGGGTGAGTTTTGACCAACTGAGCCACCGCTCGAATGCCGTACTCAATCCCTTTTTTCTCCACCAAGCGAGCGATTGTCACGAGGCGAATACTGCCATCTGCATCGGGTTGGCGAGGTGTGAAGGTGAATTTCTGGCAGTCAATGCCCATCCGGTGAACTTTAATTTTTTGCTCACCACAACCCAATTCAATCAAGCGTTGCTGCCATCGATAACTGATGGGCAGAAACAGGTTGCCCATGCGAAATAGAGGATCGTAGAGGCGATCGCCAAATATCTTCAAGCTGGCTGTAATATCAAAGCCATGAAAGGTAGTAATCAGCTTTCCTCGCAAGGCACCAATATCTCTTAAAAACGCACTTTGCAAACCACTCCAACCAAAGTGGCAATGAATAATGTCATAGGAGGGCCGCTCTTGGAGTAAAGGAAGGGTGGGATATAGCAACCGAAAGGAAGCCGCTTCTTTGCCGTACTTGAGAAAATTGAGCGATCGCCCTAACAGTACCGGATCTTTTAGGCTATGGGTCAACACTAGCCCCGTACCTTTGACCAATCGCCAGATTTGATTCTCAGGGATCTGCGGCCAATAGTGAGTGTGGCGGGGTAGATCGTACTTCTCGACATCTGGATGGATTTTAGGCTGCTTTTGCCCGACGTTTGCATAGATATCTACCTGATGCCCTCGATCAATTAATCCGGTGATTTGGCTCAGGATAAAAGTTTGAGATAGAGAGGGAAACTCTCCCACGACAAAAGCAATTTTCATTCCTATATTTTCGTCACTAGCTGTTAGTCTCACACCGCAAATTTGGGTTCACGATCGCACCAAGCTCTTGACCTGACGCAGTCGCTGCCGTAGCCTAGGCGAGTCCATCAGCCAAAGACGTAGCTGAAGTTTGAGGTAGTCTCCCAAGAAGGTCTGAGCCACTGGATAATCCTGTAAAAGCCTTTCCGCTGTAGCGCGATCGCCTGCCCGAATGCATCGCTCAGCAGCGATTACAGCCAAATAAGTTAAATAACGCTCTAGGGCTGGTTGATATGCGGGAGGACAATCCATCCGTAAAGGCTGGGGGTCGGTGAGCATTGGCCAAGGAGGCACTATCTTTCTAGCGCTGTAGGCCGAGATCTCAGAAGCTTCGGTATGCCACCAAAAGAGAGGAACGGGGTTGCGATAGATTTTGTAGTTGAGGGCAATTTGCGCCCATAGATACACATCTTCTCCGTAGTTGCAACCGTTTTTAGTGTAAAAGCCACCAAAGCGATCTAGTACTTCTCGCCGACAGACAATTGCCCCCGGATGAAAAAAGTCAATCACTCGTTTGATTGAGTGAGCATCTAGACTGACGGGCATCCGCCATTCCCCTTCTGTTACCCCAAACTGCCGACACCCAGGCTCCCAACTGGTGCGCTCGGCTCCCAGAAAACGGCCAAAGGCACTGATTGCACAATCTGGATGCGCTTGGAGTTGCTGAACAGACTCAGCCAGAAATGTCGGCATCCATTCGTCGTCTGCATCTAAAAAAGCCAGGAGTGGTGCTTGGCTGGATTGAATGCCTCGGTTACGAGCTGCACCTGGCCCTGCATTGGTCTGACGGATCAACCGCAGACGAGAATCTGTATAGCTATTAACAATCTCTGGCCCGTTGTCTGTAGAGCCATCATCTACTACAAAAACTTCAAAGTTCTGATAGGTCTGAGCCAAGATGGAATTTAATGCTCTGGCAACATATTTGCCCTTGTTATAGAGCGGGATAATAATAGAAACGTTTGGGTTGCTGTGAGTTTGTTCCACTAAATTCATCGGGTACCTCTGAGACTTAGACCTTGTCGGGGCTTGCGTGGGACTGACTACTGGGGTTAGTTGGCGATCTCATGCCTACTACTGAGTCACCAACCCTGCCAGTGCTGTAGGGTTCGTTATGACTTCATTTTCCCAAGCTTCGAGGCTTTCCTGAGATGGGCCTAACCTTACTGGACCCAACTCTACTGCTTCCTGTAACGCTGCTTCTACTTCAGTCACCACCCGCTCCACCGGAAAACGCTTTTCAACGTAGGCGCGACAACGCTGACCTAAATTAGGGTCTGTTTCTTGCCAATTTCTTAAAGACTCTAGGCGATCGCTCAATCCCGCAACGTCTCCCACAGCAATCTGAAATTTTTCAAATTCATCCGAGAGGACATCTGGAATACCGCCAAATCGCAAACCTAGCGCGGGAGTACCACAGGCCATTGACTCAGCTAAAACCAAGCCGAATGTATCTGGCAATAAACTAGGCAAGACGGAAACATCAGCAGCCCGGAATATTTCAGGCAGATCTGTGCGTCGGCCTAGCCAATGCACATGATTGCTGATGTTGAGTTGGCTGCACAAGTCTTTGAGTTCCTGCACATACGCTTCTGCCGCTTGAGGTGATGCATGAACTACAGGACTACCGACGAGCATCAAACGTGCCTGCTCAGGCGGCAATCCTAATTGAGCAAAGGCTCGAATTAGCATTTCAATATTTTTGGGGCGATCGATGCGGCCTGCGTAGACCACCACAAAGGCGTTTGGTGGCAGATTTAGTTGCTGGCGAGTTTGCTGGCGATCGCCTTGGATAGAAAATCGTTTTAGGTCAATGCCGTTATAAACGACTCTGAGCGTTTTAGGGTCAAACCCAGCTCGCAAGTAACCTTGTAGCGTTGCCTGTGAAACTGTTATAAAACGGGTGACATATTGCAGCCCCCAGCGAATCTGCGGCAAAAATGTTTTGGGTGGAAAGAGGCGTAAGTGACAGACTAGAGGCACCTGCTTCAGGCGAGCTACACTTCCTCCAAAAAATGCCTCTTTTGTCTGATTAATATACACAACATCGGCATCAATCTTGAGCACTGGCAAGAGGGAGCCAAGCCAGGACACGGAAGAGACGATGAGGTGACGTTTCCCGGTCGTATCAATTACATAACGTCGCACCTTGGTGATCGACTTACAAAACTGCTGGTACTTGGGTAAAAAATCTCCGTCTTCTCGATAGACTAGATGAATTTCATGACCCCGTTGAGCCAGACCCGTACAAACTCCTAGCAAAGAACATTCCTGCCCACCCCGGCGAGAAGAAGGTTCATTTTCTAAAACCAGAATTTTCATCGCAGTCTCCTTGACTGAACGGTTTCGATCTCCCGGCATCCTTCATCCAGCAGTTGAGCCAACTTCATGCTGCATTTGGTGATATTTCCAGAGTTCGCCGCGTTGGGCCAACAACTCCTGATAAGTGCCCTGCTCCACAATTCGCCCTTGTTCTAGAACCACCACTTTGTTAGCTCGGACAATAGTGGAGAGTCGATGCGCGATCGCAATCACCGTGCGGCCTGTAGATAGCTTCTCTAAAGACTCCTGAATCAAGCGTTCTGAAACCGAGTCCAGAGCACTCGTGGCTTCATCTAAAATCAAAACCTCTGGGTTACGGAGGAGTGCCCGTGCGATCGCCAGTCGTTGCCGTTGACCACCAGAGAGACGCACTCCGCGATCGCCTAGTTGAGTATCAAACCCTTCTGGCATTTCCTGAATAAACTCTAGAGCATTGGCGAATTTAGCCGCTTCCCAAATTGCTGCTTCATCCACATTTTCTAAACCGTAGGCAATGTTGTTGCGAACTGAAGTGTTAAAGATAAATGTATCTTGGCTAACTACAGCCATGCGGCGGCGGACAGAATTTAAGTCAAACTCACGCAGATCTACGCCGTCCATCAAGACTTTGCCTTGAGTGGGATCGTAAAAGCGAGGAATCAAATCAACCAAGGTGGTTTTTCCTGCGCCTGACGCCCCAACTAAGGCAGTCATTTCACCACGATTAATCGTCAGAGTGACATTTTGCAGCACCAAATGAGCTGGGTCATAACCAAAGTCAGCGGAGACCAATTCGATCGCTTTTTTGAGCCCAGCAAATTCTCGAATGCCGTTGGGTAAATACGGTTTATTGTCACTCCGTAGCAGCTCTTTAATGTTGTCTACTGACCCCCGAAAGCTACTAATTAAGGCTCGGTTGCCATTGATTTCGTGAACTGCGGGCACCAGGCGAAACAATATAAATAGAAAGGTGAGCAAAGACGCCGTTTCCATTGTGCCGTTGGCAACAAACACAGTCAGAGCCACAATGATCATGCCAACCAAAATGGTAGTTGCTAAGCCTTCTGCTAAAGGCCGCACGATCGCCCAGCCGATCACAGCTTTAGTCCCTGCTTCAACAATGTCGTCACTAGCTCGATAGAACCGCTTGCGCTCAAAATCTTGTGTGGCAAACGATTGAACCGTGCGAATTCCATTAATGAATTCCATTGCCACCGAAGCAAATCGACCATTGGCCTGAGATACCGGAAAACTTGCTTCTCTAACTCGCTTATTTAGAGTTGAAAGTCCTACCCCTAGCAAGACAAATAGCATCACCGCGCTAAGGGATAGCTGCCAGGAGATGCGAAAGATTATAGCCACATAGACCAAAAGCGTCAGGCTTTTGGTCATGATGAAAGAACTCAGGTTAAAAACTTGTCTCAGTCGGCCAAGTTCACTGGTGATGCTATTCAGCAGTTCACCAGAATGAGATTTACTAAAATAGCTTAAGCTCAAGGCTTGCCACTGCTCAAAAATTCGCTTATGCAAGCGGTTAAGCAAGTGCATTTGAGCCATTTCTGTGTAGACATAGGTCAGGTAATTGAATCCAGCTCGCAACCAAGTTGAAAGCAAAATCAGACCTGAAACTCGAAACAGGCGGCTCGTTTCTGAAGTGTTAATTCCTAGAATCCAAAGATCAAACCAACGAATTCCTGTCTCGAAAGGCGCAGCATTGGGGTTGACCAAGTTCTGTAAGAATGCCAATAAGAAACCTAATCCAAATCCCTCAAATGCTGCTGCTAGAAGCGAGAAAACCACAGCCAAAATTGCGATTTTGGGAAAGTACTGAAACTCTCGTAGGATCAGGTCGTTATCTTTCCAAAAATTTGTCGCTTTTAGCAACTGACGGAGAAACGCTGGAAGCTTGAACTGCATTATGTTTCTAGTGAGGTAAAAGTTGTCACGTTTAGGAAAAGATTGTTCTGCTCTCTTTCCTGTCCCCTCTCCTGAGAAGAGAGGGAACCCCAAGTGCGGTAAAGATGGAATTTCGAGGACTTCACTTCTTTAGTAAGCGCCAAAACCAGACAGCACTTTAGGAACGGTCAGCAGGAGGATCTTTAGGTCTTTCCAGAGTGACCAGTGACGGAGATATTTCAGATCGGAGCGGTTGACCATGTCGATGTCTCGCAGGTTGGAGCGGGCCATCACTTGCCATGCTCCTGTAATTCCTGGGAGTGCGTTTAGTCGTTGTCGGACGTCGGGGCTGATTCGGACTGCGTCATACAGTGCCCAAGGACGCGGACCCACGAAGCTCATCTCTCCGCGCAACACATTAAACAGCTGGGGGAGTTCGTCCAAGCTGTACTTGCGTAACCAGCGACCATTGGGAGTGATGCGGGGATCATTCTCATGTTTGTGCAAGCCTTGCTGATTACCCATGACTTGGTGGTGCAGTTCTTCTGCATTCACAACCATGGTGCGGAACTTAT
Organism: Trichocoleus desertorum NBK24; assembly: GCF_030409055.1. GTDB lineage: Bacteria > Cyanobacteriota > Cyanobacteriia > FACHB-46 > FACHB-46 > Trichocoleus > Trichocoleus desertorum_B. The sequence goes on from NZ_CP116619.1 coordinate 4,627,117, forward strand.
AGATCCGAAACAGACGGCCTCGTTCGCCCACCCGCCACTGAGAGAAGAGGATGGGGCCAGGTGATTGTAGGCGTATCACTAAGGCGATCGCCAGAAACACAGGACTCAGGAGCAGGATGGCGATCGCAGCAGCGACTCGATCTAGCAGGCGCTTGATCCACCAACTACCACCCGATTGCTTCTTTGGGAGTTCTGGGGTGTTAGGAATGGTGAGAAATAAGGACTTACCTGCTTGCGCGGAGGCATCAGCCCAATACCGGAGCTTTTCTTCTCCTACATCCGGAGCGAGACTGATTAGGCGAACGGGCGATCGCTTCAGGCAAGCCACCAGCCAACGTTGACTATCGAGAGAAGGTAGATGCAGTCTATCGTTGGTGTGAGCGAGACGAACCAAGAGCTGTTTCTGCCGCCATTTCAGTTCGTACTTAAATGAGTGCTCACTTTTAGGCAGAGGTTTAAGAGCAGAATCTTTGGGGATTGAAAGTAGGTTCATAGCGATTCAGAGGGATAGGTGATACTGAATGGGGGGTCAGTCGGTAATCAGTTTCGACATCTGAAGTTGAGGGCTTCAATCCAAGGGAAATCGAGATGGCTAGGCAGACCTAGAGTAGGGTAGATAGCTGCTGGCTGACATTTCAGCGCCATTGGCAATCACGCCAATTACGTTGAGCTTGTGTAGCATATTGGTGGCCTGAGTCAGCTCGCTGCGAGTGACTTGACCCATACGACCCACCATTAACACTCCATTGCAGAAGGAGGCCGCGAGGATAGCATCTACGATCCCCAAGACGGGCGGTGCATCAAGTAACACTAGATCGTAAGATTCCTCAAAGGTAGAAATCAGTTCTGCCATCCGCTGAGAACTCAGAAGCTTGGCAGGGTCGGTAGGGGTGGGGCCAGCGGTCAAGATCGAGATATTGCTGTAGGCGATCGCGGGTTGAATATAACTGTGCTCCTCGGTAATAGGGCGATCGCTGGCTAACAGAGTAGAAAGTCCCTCTTCATTGGGTAGGTTGAGCTGTTTATGCAAACTTGGACGACGCAAATCTGCATCAATCAGGAGCACCCGCTGGTGTAAACGAGCCGCACTCATCGCCAAGCCTAGCGCCAAAGTTGATTTACCCTCGCCTGCTAAGGCAGAAGTAACCACCAGAGATTTGAAGGGAAAAGTGGAGTTGAGGAGCTGAATGTTTTTGTAAATCAGGTCGAGGGATTCTCGGAAAGGAGGCCAATCCACGACTTGCAGAGTGGCTGGGGCCAAAGCAGGAGCTTTCCGGAAAGATAAGTTGAGCATCGGCTCGCTAAAGCCAGAGCGCGGTACCGCTGGGATCAATCCGAGTAGAGGAACTGCCACTTGTTTCTTGAGTTCATCAGAACTGTGAACCGCATCGTCAATACCCTCTCGGACAAAGGCGGCAACACTTCCTAGAATCAAGCCTGCCACTGCTCCCAAAAGCAAGTTCTGCTTCAGGCTAGGGCCAATTTGGGTTCCCAATTGCGCCGCCTCTACCACCTGCCAGTCAAAACCACCCCGTGCAATCTCCAGCGCGAGTTCCTGCCGTGCGGTCAAGAGCTGTTGCAGTGTCTCCCGACCTACTTGCACATTGGGCTGTAGCCGTCCGTACTCAGCTAGCAAGCGAGGAAAGCGTTTGAGTTCTGTGGTTAATTGCTGTTCAGTTTGGTTTAGGGTCTGACCACGCGCCTGCAACGCTCTGGTATTGACCTGAGCCTCTACCAATTGAGTGATCAAGGTTAAGTCGGTAGCGCCTAGTTGACCTGCTCTGAGTAAATCGCTCCCTGACTGATTTAGCTGGGCTGGAACGGTTCCCAAGACTCGACTGACTTCAGCCCGTAGTAAATTGAGTTGTCGTTGGCGCTGCTCTAGCAAAGATTTAATGTGCGGATCGGCATCTTTAAACCGGAGACGCTGTTGCTCTAAAGCTAATTCACTTTTCTGTAACTCATTGAGCAAAGCTTGGTAGCGCGAAGATTGGCTGAGGCGAGAGGCGACCAAGGCTTCTTGAGGCGATCGCTTGACCTGTTGTTGCAAAGCCGCATAACGGGCCTGTGTATCTCTCAACTGTGCTTGATTGGTGCGTTGATCTTGTCTGACACTGTTGAGTGCATCAAACAGAGCTTTCGATTGTGCTTCTGGATCAATCAGGTTTTGGCGATCGCGGAATTTTTCTAGAGCATCTTCTGCTTGCTTAACTTGCTTTTCTACCTTAGGTACTTGGTCAGTAATAAATGACAGACCTTTGGCTAAGCGCTGCCGTTGCTGCTCCCGGTTGTAGTCTTGATAAGCCTTTTGAATTGCTTGCAAAACTTTTTTGGTTTTTTCTGGATCAGAATCGGTGTAGACCACCTCAAACACTTTAGTTTTGACTTTATCCTCCACAAGTTGAGTCAAAACCAACGACTTCTGAAGTTCCGCCACCGTAATGTCTGGATATTCCGGCTTCAAAATTTTCACCGCTCGCTGCAACAGATGGGAACTCCGCATTAGCGTCAATTGGGTGGCAGTATCCACCTCAACTCTAGCGTCCGCAAACGACATCTCCGCATTGCCGTTTTCTCCTCTTTTACTTTGGTAGTTGGATTCCACCAACAGTTGCATAGAGCTTTGGTAAACTGGCTCAGCTAGAAAAGTGAGGATTGCAGCGATCGATACAACGCCGCTAAATACACCCAAAAGCCAGAAGCGTCGGCGCATGAGGACTGCAAACAGTTGTCCATATCCTGGATCTGCCTCAGCGGCCTCAATGTGCTTTCCTTCAGTTAGGTCTACCATTCTCACCTCGAAAACAGTTGAATTCAAACCAGTTCAATCCGGGCACCCGTCAAACCAGTGCTCAGCTTAGCTTAGTAAATAGCTTGATCAATCACCTGATCAACTTGCTCAAAGAACGCCTCTTCCGAGAATTTGCTCATTGCATGTTGGCGAATGTTGCCGTAATCCCAAGTCATATCCGAGGCTTCGCATAAAGCTGTTTGTAGCGCTTCTGGTGTTTGTCGATTGAAAAAGACACCCGTTTTTCCTGGCACCTGTGTATCTAGCACTCCCCCAGCTCCATAAGAAATTACCGGAGTGCCGCTGGCATTGGCTTCTACAGGCACTAAACCATAGTCTTCCAGGGCTGCTACCACCACTGAGCGAGCCTGAGCCATCAGTTGAGTCCGTTTGGTGTCGCTGACATGACCGAGAAACCGGATGTTACCCAAAGCTTGAGCCTCTAGGCGCGATCGCTCTGGTCCGTCGCCTGTAATCAACAGAGGCCATCCCAGCCAGTTAAATGCCTCAACGATCACATCCAGACGCTTGTAGCTAATTAACCGAGCCGATGCTAAGTAGAAGTCTTCTTTTTGGTCTGCAAACAAAAACTTACTGCTGTCAATCGGATAGTTAATCACCATTGCGGGCTTGCCATAAATCTGCTGAATGCGCTTCGCCACGACACTAGAATTGGCAATATAAAGATCAGGTTCCTGAGCATATTGCAAATCTAAATTGCGCATCATGCGGAAGACGTTTTCCAACAGTGGGTAGAATCTGGAATATGTACCGTATTCCCGTAAATAAGTCTGGGTATCCCACAGAAAACGAGTTACATTGTGACAGAAACAAATATGGCGTGCACCTGGACCTTTTCTTACCGCTTTCGCAAAACTGGTGCTGCTGCTAATAATCAGGTCATAATCCCGCAAGTCCAGCGCTCGAAAAGCTGAAAAGTAGAACGGAGCTAATAGCCGAAAGTACTTGCTTGCCCCTGGAATCCGCTGAAGTAAAGTTGTGTTGACGAAACGATCTCCTAAGTCAATTGTTCGTTTAGGATCGTAGAGTGACGTAAAGACATCAGCCTTAGGATATCGCTTACAAAGCAATTCAAAGACTCGTTCTGCACCACCTTTTTGCGTCAAGTAGTCATGAACTAAAGCAACTTTCATGGCTAACCAAGAATTGGGAATTACAGTTCTACCTGGAAGTCAGCCTTCAAACTAGACCAGTTTGCACTTCTTATGTTCCGCTGATCTAAGGCTAGTAAAAACAGTCCAGGGCTATAGCGAGACGGGAATTTTCTCACTCTTTAGCGAGATTTTTGTTACTTGTAGCAAATGTTGCCAAATCCAATCTGGACCTTTAGCAACACACTGAGGGCAGAGATCGCCACAAATATTACCGCCTTCATTACAAACAATAATTCTAGCTTCTTGTAACTCAAATTCTTGATCGCACAATAGGCAAGACTGGTCGGTTAAGGAAGCGTTGTTACACTCAATTTGTAATTGCATAAACAATCCTCCTTGGCATTAGTAAATCTGGGGTTGAGAACTCATCTTAGACATGAGTCAATGGATGATCAATAGGTTCAATTGAAATCCATTTTTTGGGGGTAGCAAAAATTACAAAGATCGCAAAATATTCCTAAGCTAAGCTTTTCCTGAAAAGACAAAAATTTCTGTACCAAACTCTATTAATAGAGCTTGAAAATTAACCCAAGGCTATTGTGAAGTTAAAAGCTGAGTAAATCAGGTTTTGGGGTTCCATTAGAGATATGCCTCCTTGCTCAATCACCTCAATAATTAGAAATTGATCGACCTGCTGATGTAAGAGAGGGTTGAGCAACTTTTGTAGCATTGGATTCATGGAGATCTAGCGGTTGGATCGGCTCACTGGATGCTCTGCCATGCATAAAAGGGAACAACATTTGTACGGTCAACGGTAGATGGCTAGGGGGTGCTAAGTATAAAGCCATACAGCTGGCACGTACCCTGATTTGCTGCTGATGAGCGCAGCTTCTACGAACAATACGGAGTTTTTTAATCAGTCTTCATCACTCTATGGAGTGATTTTCCTTTTGAGGAATAAATCTATCCCAAGAGGGAGGGCAAGTCTCTTGGGTGAAAAAGATTAGAAATTTGAGGGCGATCGCAACTTTTCTGTGGGTGGCAACGTCTAACTAGCTCAGTGCCTAAGCACATTTCTGAAAGGGCTTAACTAGTAAGGGTTGCAGCAGTCAGCCCTATTGGTGTCTGAATAGCAGGGATGGATGAGGTTGTACCCCCAAGGAGGGCTAGAGGAGGGTAAATGAGGAGAGCAACTACTGAAGTACAACAATTGTCGAGTTGAGGGCTATGTTTTTCTGCCTTTCACCCGGATTTTTTAAGAATTTGGCTTTGGGCTATGTGTTTTAGTACAAGCCTCCCTGCTTAAAGGTGAGTAGACGATCTTGATCCGGTATTAGGGGTGACACCCTGCATCTGACATTTGCTATGGTGGCTTCAAGATCAAGATAAGGTTTGCAATGCCGTGCGATCGTTGACTTAAGATCTTCTAAATTGCCATTTTGAAGTAATTCCTGGGAGGAAAAATTTGGCTAAACCTCAAAAGATGATTCAAGTAACCTCACATTCTTCAGCGATGGCAACCTCCAGCCCAGCGCCGACTACTGTTGCCACCACCGAATTGCGCCCCTGGGGATCGTTCACCGTTCTGGAAGAAGGGAGAGGCTACAAGATTAAGCGCATTGAAGTTAAACCAGGTCATCGCCTCAGCCTGCAAATGCACCATCACCGCAGCGAACATTGGATTGTGCTTTCTGGCACGGCACGAGTGTTTTGCGATGGGCAAGAATTAACCCTTTACAATAACCAATCTACTTACGTCCCTCAATGCACCCAACATCGCCTAGAAAATCCCGGCGTGATTCCGTTGGTTTTGATTGAAGTGCAAAACGGTGATTATTTAGGAGAAGACGACATTGTGCGGTTCCAAGATGACTACAATCGTCAGCCCAGTTTGTTAGTGACTCCCTAGTGTTTTGAGGTCAGGTTAAATTTCCCAGATCCGAGCAATGACTTGTGTAAGATGACAATAAGATTTCTGATCTGACACAGACTCTCTGGCTGGGAAGCACGCTTAATCAATGCCTCACTCCTCACCCATTCATCCGGATCTCATTTTAGACAAGCGGTACAAAGTTGTTCGCATGTTGGGCCAAGGAGGCTTCGGGCGGGTATATTTGGCCGAAAACCTCAACCGCTTTCATGAATATTGCGTGTTGAAGGAATTTGCCCCCCAAGTCAAAGGGACGGCAGTTTTGCAAAAGGCGGCTGAGCTATTTCAGCGAGAAGCTGGGGTGCTCTACCAACTCCATCATCCCCAGATCCCAGAATTTCGAGAACTCATTCAGACCCATTTAAATGGAGAAGATTATCTTTTCCTGGTTCAGCAATATATTGAAGGCCCGACATACTGGGAACTGCTAGAGCAAGGACAAAAATTTAGCGAAACGGATGCCCTCGCTCTCTTGCTCGATTTGTTGCCTGTGCTGGAGTACATTCACGCTCAAGGTGTGATTCATCGTGATATTTCCCCAGACAACTTAATTCAGCAACGGTTTACAGGTCAGCCTGTTCTAATTGATTTTGGGGGTGTGAAACAGGTGGCGGCAACCGCAGTGCGCCAGTTGACGCAACAAGCCGTCTCCACTCAATTAGAGAAACAAGGCTATACCCCATTGGAGCAGAGATACGGCAAAGCGTCCCCAGCCAGCGATTTATACGCTTTAGCCGTAACTATTTTGGTGTTGCTCACAGGCAAGCATCCCACTGAGTTATATGATTCTCACCAGCGGACTTGGTGCTGGCAGCAAACTCTAAGGCTGAATCCTCAATTTGCTGCTGTATTAGAAAAGATGTTGGCGGAGCGAGAGAGCGATCGCTATGCCTCTACCCAGGAAGTCAAACAAGCTTTAAAGTCTCTCGTTCAACCGCAAGCCCAGACTTCTCAAGTACAAACTTTGGCGGTGGCACGAGCGGCCCCCCCAGCCCAGCGGGTTAGACCAGCCAGGGCAAAGGCTCAGGGTTCTTCTCAGGGTTCTTCTCAGGGTTCTTCTCAGGCTTCTGCTCAAGCTTCTGCACAGAGATCTGCTCAGAGTTCTGAGGTGAAAACTTGGGTCGTAGCTCCGATCGCCCGTCCCCCGATCGCGCCGCCTGCCCACCAATCACCGCCTGCCCACCAATCACCACCTGCCCCTGCGGTCCCTGCCCCTGCGCCCCCTGTCCCTGCGGTTCCGCCACCGAGTCCAGCTAAGCCTCGCGGTTCGTCATTCTTCGGCTTTATCGGGAACCTGGTTTCCTGGCTGGTAATTAAGCCTGTCTATTATTTATTACTCAGACCCCTGTGGTACATCGTCAAAAAATTGCTGATATTAGGAATAACCGTTTCACTCATAGTGGGGGTGAGCTATTGGTTTGGCCCTGCTTTGCTAGCTTGGTTGAAAGGTGCTGTGATCCCTACGCCCCAAACCGCAGACTCCGGTTGCCAAGAACAAGTGCTGAAACGGTATGAAGCCCTTAACTTTGCGACGGGAGCTTTTTACCCGCAAGTCAATGAGAAATTTTATGCTCAGCATCCAGAACTCAAAGGACGCACCTTAACTAGCAAGCCAGAAGACGCGCCCTTACGACAGGATTGGTGCCGAATTGCTGATGAAGTTTTAGACCAAGCAGAACAATCTCAACAGAAGTTGAATTGATTGGGGGATGTGGAGGTGATATTTAACTGATCAGTGTACTGTCTCCACTTTCGAGCACCGTACCTTCTAACTTGGCATCTTCCAGCTTGGCTCCTGCCAAATTGACATCCTCTAAGTTGGCTCCCTCTAAATTGGCTTGCTTTAATTCGGCGTGGCTGAGATTGGCTGCATGTAGATCCGCTACCTCTAAGTCGGCTTCGGTCAAGTTTGCTGCTTCCAAATCTGCCTCGCTGAGGTCTGCCTGACTGAGATCCGCCCGTGCTAAGTTAGCAGCTTTTAGATCGGCCTGATCCAAAATCGCGCCATCGAGAATAGCTGCCTCTAAAATTGCCTCATCAAGCACAGCATCACTCAAATCCGCTCCACTGAGATCCGCTTGAGTTAGGTCTGCACCCTTAAGAACGGCTCCACTCAAGGTTGCTTGGCTGAGGTTCGCCCGTCGTAAGTTGGCTCCATCTAGCATGGCTCCATGCAGAATAGCTCCACTCAAATTAATGGCTTCTAGTACAGCTCCCCTCAGGTCAATGATGCTAAAGTCTCGCTCTCCGGCGGCATATCGCTGGATCAATTCTTCCGTATTCATTTATTATTATGGCTCCCTTTTCCTAAGGCAAAGGATGAAGTTATTGGCTAGCGTCTGTCTGTACTAGCCCGACGATATTCAAACCGTATGTGAACCTAAATAGCCCAACGCCTGTCTAGAGGCACACCTTCCAAACGAGAGGATCTCATCTCCAAAACTGCATTCCAGACAGTAACAGCCAGAACTTTGTCTCCTTAGACACTTAAAATCTTTACTGTGCCAGTTGTCAGGGTGGAATATGGCATCCTCCACAAAGCTCTGTGGATGCACTAACCTGGTTCAAGCGATTTCGCAGACGGGCGATCGCTCGAATTAGACAAGCTATGCAGGGAACTACCGCGCTGATTCAGACAACATTCTCAGGAGAGATGACAAGATACATTGTTTTTGACGATGCTAGTCGTGCTCCAATATATCGATGTAGTTTGTCCTAGTAGGAGTTCTCCATGACAGAAACAGAGAACGAATTCCTCAGTCTGCTAGAACAAGGAGCAGAATCTTGGAATAGTTGGAGGGAGAAAAACTCTACTATTCAACCAGACCTCAACAGAGCTTATCTGTTTGAGGCTAACTTGGCAGGGGTGAATCTTGCGGGTGTGAGTTTAAGTCGGGCTTGCTTGATTGGGACCAACCTAGAAGGAGCTAACCTAGAGGGTGCAGATCTAGAGGGGGCTTATGCCAGCGGGGCGAATTTTAGCAAAGCTAATCTGACTCAAGCGAACTTAGAGGGTGCAGATCTCAGTCAAGCGAATTTTACCCAGGCGAATTTGGCTCAGGCGATCGCGACATCGGCCAATTTTAATGCTACGAACTTGACGGGAGCTTGCATCGAAGCTTGGCAGATTAATAGCGCGACTCAACTAGAAAACATCACCTGCAAGCATGTTTACTTGCAAAAGAACCAACAACAGCGCCAACCCGCTAAAGGAAAATTTAAACCAGGTGAGTTCAAGCAACTAGTGCAAGCCTCTCTTCTCGGTGTGCGTTCGGGGCAAGGATCCCCGTCTTCCCCTGCGGCGATCGCCTTAGGTAGTTCAGCGACTGCGGTAGCCACTCTGACTGCTGTAGAACGTCTCCAGGCTAACTCAGCGGAAGCAAACCAATCGATTCCTGTATTCACTCCGCCACGGGAGCGCAGTTGGCGATTGATTGCGGGGGGTGTCTTGCTGGGAGTGGGAATAACCGCAGTAGCAGCCACAGCGATCCTCCGTTTCACCCAGGCTGGAGCACCTACCGTCCCAACTTCTACCACTCAGCGATCGCCAGTCACCGTCGCCAGCTTGCCCCCGCTGCCTTGCCAAGAGCCACTTCCCGCTACTTTGCCTGATCGCGCCCCTGACTACGAATACCAAACAGGTACACAATACTTTGGCCCTTTAGCCAATGGCGAACCTGCGGATGGTCGTGGCACCATGTCTTACAGCGGTGGTAATCGCTATGACGGTGAATATCGCAACGGCAAACGCAATGGTTGCGGTACGTTTACTTTTGCCAATGGTAGAAGTTATGTCGGGCAGTTTCAGGATGACTGGTTTCAGGGAAGAGGCATTTGGACTTTGGAAAATGGCGATCGCTATGTCGGAGAGTTTCGCGAAAATAAATGCAATGGACGCGGCACATTCATCTTTGCGGATGGTTCATCTCAAACTGGAACTTGGCAGAATGGTGTTTTGTTAGGCACGAATCTCTCTTGCGATCGCACGCCCCTAGAAATGCCTCGTTCTTGAGAACAGTACCTCCACTGCTTCACTTCCATATCTATTAGAAAAAGTCTTTACTGTTAGCCCTTGTCGTCAGCCCTTGTCGTTAGCCCTTATTGCCAGGAAGAGACATCATGACTCAGCAGTTGCCCCCCATGTTGCAATGGTTCCGTCGTTCCGTCGTTTCGCTATCTGTGGCGAGTTTAGCGGTTGTGGCTCCCCTATCCGCTCAAGCTCAAGATTCGCCACCCCCTACTCCCGCCTCGGAAGTGCTGACCTCACCCAGCCCTAGTTCCACGCCAGAACCCACGCCAGTCCCAGAAGCAACTCCTGCCGCTCAGCCCACTACTATCACCCCAGCCAACACCCCCGCTCCTGTCCCAGCCAACACGACGCCACCCGAATCTGAGGTTGAACCTGCGATCGAGGAGCCCGCTTCTCCTGCCTCTCCTGCTGTAGAAACATCTCCCACCGATCCCACTTCGGAGCCTGCGGCTTCTCCTCAAGCCCCCTCCGAGTTTGAATCTGCTCCCATGGAAGAGAACGGAGCACCAACAGAGATTCCTCCGGCTGCCCCAGAAGCAGAGCCAACTCAACTCATTGAGGATTCTGGTGAGAGTTCTGAAAGTACCTCAACTCCGATCAGCGATCCTAATCCTGCCGCTCTGTGGTAGTTCCATCCACCAAAATCTCCGTGACCGTTAGGACGAAGTATAGTCGTGTCTCTAAATCGTGCTTTGTGGGTTTGTTTGGGTGTCGCCGTTTGCTGGAGTGCTGTGGGTACTCCGGTGGCGGCTAAAACGAGCCTCAACAGCAAAACTCCAGCTCCTATCGTAGGACTGAAAGCTAAAGCTCCGGTTCCCTATCGTCCGGAGCTACCTCCAATTCGGCCCATTCTGCCAGATGTGACGGCTCAAGAAACCCGACTGCTGCTGAAGCTAAAGCAACGCCGTCTCTATGTCTATCAAGGCAAGCAACTCAAAGCCAGCTATCCGGTAGCGGTGGGTCGCTCAGGTTGGGAAACACCCACAGGCCAGTTCCGAGTCATGGGTATGGTGCAAAATCCTGGTTGGACAAATCCCTTCACCCGCAAAGTGATGCCTCCAGGGCCAGACAATCCTTTGGGCGATCGCTGGATTGCCTTTTGGACGGATGGCCGCAACTCAATTGGCTTTCATGGCACTCCCGATCGCGACTCTGTGGGTCAAGCAGCTTCCCATGGCTGTGTGCGGATGTTGAACGAAGACATCCGCAAGTTATATGAGGTAGCGGTGTTGGGTACGCCCGTCACAGTTGAGCTTTAAAGGGAACAGAGTTGAGGGGCGATCGCGACAGGAAGCTCTGGATCTCACAACGCCTGGGATAGACTTGAAAGGTAAGGACATCACTTCACCTTAGGGTTTTCATGGCGACTGAAGCAGACGTTGTCAAACAAAGCGACTTGCTCAATCAATTAGTCCTCGATCGCAACAACATGGAAGAGTTGGGGCGAGTCGATACGCTGTGGATGTATCCTGCCGCCCATCGCGTTTTGGGATTTATCTGCAAGTCAGGCTTTTTGGGCGCAAAGAAAATTGTCTTTAAGCTGCCTCAAATTCAGACATTAGGGGCCAACAGTATTCTGGTGCATTCCCAACCAGAGGAAACCGACGCGGAAAAAGTGAAGCAGTTAGACTCGTTGCTGAATTGCGAAGTCTGGAGCGACGCTGGCAACAAGATTGGCCGCATTACTGATTACCGCTTTCAACTGAAAACTGGAGAAATCACCCAATATTTGTTTGTTTCTAGTGGCTGGAGTGGCATCACCGGAGATATCTACCAACTGCCCCCAAGCCGCATCATTAGCTTTGGTCGTAAGCGAGTCCTGGTGCCAGAAGCCGCCGTCAAATCATTTGAGCTTTACCGTCCTGGCATCAAACAAACCCTGAGTAAAGCCAGAGATATTCTCAAAGACGATTACATCTCGCTAGTGAAGCAAGCCAAAGAACGGGCTCAGGCGATCGCAGAACAAGCCAAAGAGACGGCTCAGACTTTCACTGAACAACTCAAAGAAGAAACCCAAACTTTTGCGGAGCAAGCCAAAACAACCAGTCAAACGGTGGCCGAGCAAGTCAAGGAGCGCACTCAAACAGTAGTCGATCAAGCAAATACGGGTTTTCAGAGCCATCAGCCTACCCAATCGCCAACTACCCCAGAGCCAGCCGTCAACCAACCTCCCGTCTCTCCGCCACCTTCTACCTCAACTACCCACCCTCAGACGACCACAGCAACTCATTCCTTTGGCGATGAGGAGAACGACCCCTGGGACTTTCTGGAGGAAGACGATCTGTTCACTCCCCCTCCTACTCCCTCAGAGACATTCAGAAAAGTTGACGCCAACACCAAAACCAATACGACCAATACAGGCATAGAAGATGACGATGACGAGCCTTGGATCTAAGCTGGAAGCCTAGATTCAGGACTAGATTTAGGAATGGCTCAATCAGGGTATGAAGTGATTCTTTGAGGTGCGATCGCTGCACAAGTAGAGATGGCAATGGATAATTCATCAAAGACCTTTTACGCCTTGCCTAATCAGATTAATGGTTTTCTATCTGACCCGAATCAAAAAACGCTGAGCAGCATCCAGCAAAGCGATCGCCTTTAGAAGTGCTTGAGAGAGCCACAAACAAACCCCAACCTTCTGGCTAGCTAAGCTGCTAAACGAAAGAGGTTGGGGTTTGTTTTTGCTTATGACGCTTTGACTTATGACGCTTTATTAGAGGCAGCAGCATTGCGAGATAGGCTGTATTGCCCAGTTCTACCGCGATACCACTTATTCTCTTTCACGCCTGCTGAGAGCACGTGCAAAATGCGATCGCGAGCTTTGTTGCGCACAGTTTGAGGCATTTCTTGCTCAAAGATGGCATCTACAATTGCAGGCACTTCAATAATGTCTTCGGGCTGGCGTTGCAACACTACCGAGACGGCTTCAGGTAGAGGAGTTTTACCGAACTCCGCCCGCACATATCGCTGCCAACCCTCTAGTTTACGAGCGGGCTTAGCATTCCGTTTGGGCTTGTCTGGGTTAGCCTGCCGACCTCTACGACCTTTAGTAGGAGCGGGAGCTTCGGTTTCTGTTTCCGGAGGAGACGCAGGTGTAGAAGGTTCAGGAGCGACCTCAGCGTCCACAGGAGCAGCCTTTTCAGCATCCTGAGCTTTATCCTTGGGCTTTCTACCCGGTTTACCAGGCTGTTTAGCAGGTGCGGATGCAGCAGATGTAGCAGGTGCAGCAGATGCAGTAGGTGTAGCAGTAGGAGTTGAACCCGCATCTGTAGAGCTAAACATGCCAATCACGCTTCTCAGGCTGTTGCGCTTTTCACGGACAGCCTCTAGCTGCACCAAAAGTGTCGCTTCCTGAGATGCTAAATCGGCGTCTACGTCTAGAAGTTTAGTCAGAACGGAAGTGGATGTTTGATCGGACGATGGAGAATCTGTCACCGGAGACATTCCTTTAGGTTACGCATGTTAGTGTCAATTCTAAAAGAGAGAATGGACTGTTCTATCGTTTCAGACAAATGTTTTGCATAAAAATTCACATCTTTGTTGCACATAACCGCTGATATCTGCTTTTTCAGACATAAGTTGACGATCGCTGACACTAATCTCAGTAATTTTACAGATCTCAGTAGAGAAGCTGAAATCTAGTTCTGAGTTGCGGTTGCCCATCTGTGTCATTAGTCAATTTACGCGAGTTGGCAGTGAAGGCGATCGCCTCTGGCACAGATTAATTGAACCAATAATTTTGGCTGAGTCATTCAGGTGGAGATAAGATGATCAAGACTGCTACAACAGTTGAATTTGACGTTCCCACTCGACTCTTGCGATCGCGATGCTGAACATTCCTCAAACTCTGGCCGAGGAGCTAAACCTCAGACCTAATCAGGTAAAAAATGCGCTGGAACTCTTTGCCGAAGGAGCCACCGTTCCCTTTATTGCTCGCTACCGCAAAGAGCGCACCGGGGAGATGAATGAGGTGCAACTGCGAGATCTCTCCGATCGCTACACCTACCTCACCGAGTTGGAAGAGCGCAAAGCGTCCATCCTAGAGGCGATCGCGGCTCAGGGAAAACTAACCGAGGAATTGCAGGCTAAGATCACCCATTGTCTCCAGAAAACCGAATTAGAAGACCTCTACCTGCCCTACAAGCCCAAGCGCCGCACTAGAGCCACCATTGCCAGAGAAAGAGGATTACAACCGCTAGCGGAGTTTATTCAGGCTCTCAATCGCCCCGATGCTGCTCCTACTGCCTTAGTGACAGAAGCCAGCAAATATATTTCCGAGGAGCAAGGCGTAAAGACGGCTGAAGATGCCCTTCAGGGTGCCTCAGATATCTTGGCAGAGGGCATTGCCGAGCAAGCAGAGCTACGGGCCTATTTGCGGGACTATCTGATGGAGACAGGTATCTTTGTCTCCAAAATCAAGGTAGATCAGGCGGAAGGTACGACCAAGTTTGAGATGTACCGAAATTTCCAAGCTAAAGTTAAAGCGATCGCCCCTCATAACCTTTTAGCGCTGTATCGTGGGGAGGCAGAAGGCATTTTAGACTTTGACCTCACCTTTGATGAAACAGCGGTGCTCTCCTATTTGGAGTCACAGACGATTCGTACCAAGACTCCAGCGGTCCGCGACTTCTACCGCACCATGATTAAAGATGCCTTTAATCGTTTGATGAAAACCTCTTTAATCAGTGAGGCCCGCAGCGATCGCAAAGCCTACGCCGATATGGAGTCGATCAAAACCTTTGAAGCCAATCTCCGGGAATTGCTGCTCTCTAGCCCTGCTGGGATGAAGCCGACTCTCGCGATCGACCCTGGTTTCCGCACAGGCTGTAAAGTAGCGGTTCTCGACCAAACAGCACAGTTTCTTGCCTATCAAGCCATCTTTCCCCACCAAGCAGCCGCTCAACGCGCCCAAGCCGCTGCCACCCTCAAACAACTGATTGAACAATATCAGGTTGAACTGATCGCGATCGGCAATGGCACCGCTGGAAGAGAAACCGATGAGTTCGTCACAGAAGTCTTAGCAACCTTAGACCATAAACCGATTAAGGTGATGGTGAACGAGTCGGGAGCTTCCATCTATTCGGCGAGTGAAGTGGCGATCGCCGAATTCCCTAACTTGGACATCACCGTGCGAGGTGCAATTAGCATTGGGCGGCGCTTGCAAGATCCCTTGGCGGAACTGGTGAAGATTGACCCCAAATCTATCGGGGTGGGGCAGTACCAGCATGACGTAGACCAAAAACTGCTGAAAAAGAAGCTGGATGAAACGGTAGAGAGCTGCGTCAACTATGTGGGCGTAGACCTTAACACCGCTTCTAAGGAGTTGCTCACCTTTGTTTCTGGCATCACTCCTACGATCGCCAACAACATCGTCGCCTACCGTAACCAAAACGGTGCCTTCAAGAACCGCCGTTTACTCCTAAAAGTGCCAAAGCTCGGCCCCAAAGCCTTTGAGCAGGCCGCAGGCTTTTTACGGATTCGAGACGGCGAGAACCCGTTGGACAACACCGCCGTTCACCCAGAGAGCTACAAAGTCGTAGAAGCGATCGCCAAGGATTTACAAGTACCTCTCACCCAAATCACGCAAGTGGCAGAACGGGTAAACTCGACCAATCTGAAAAAATATGTGACGGAGACGGTGGGAGAACCGACGCTACGCGACATGATCAGTGAGTTAGAAAAACCAGGTCGTGACCCTCGCGCTGAGTTCAAATACGCCACCTTTAGAGAAGGGGTGAAAGAGATCTCCGATCTACAAGTGGGGATGGAACTGGAAGGCGTGGTCACCAATGTGGCGAACTTTGGAGCCTTTGTAGACATCGGTGTGCATCAAGACGGCTTAGTCCACATCTCCCAACTCGCCGATCGCTTCGTCAGCGACCCCAAACAAATTGTGAAAGTGGGTCAGGTAGTAAAGGTACGAGTGCTGGAGGTCAACGAAGCTCTCAAGCGCATCAGCTTAACCATGCGCTCTGGGCAAGAAGCTCCAAGACCCACCAGTAAGCCGAGTCAGGGCAAGCAGGTTAACCAACCACAGAGCGAAAGGCAGGGTGAACAGCAGGGCGATCGCACCAAACTCCCACCCGCCACACTCAACGACCTCAAAGCCAAATTCGGCAAGAAACGCTAAAGAGACTCAGCGATCGCTCCTGGTTGAGGAGAAGTAGGGCGATCGCCGTCACTTGATTAGTAAGGTATCAAGGGCTTATGGCTCACCATACTTACCCTCTCGGTAAAAGCTGGAGCCACATAATAACTAGACTTACCGAAAAAGTTAATCCTTGAGGCTCAAACAACCCCATATTTGGTTATTACGATAAAGCGACTTATCAATCTACTAGCGCTTTCGAGAACTACTTTGCACTTGTATTTGCTTATTGATATCAGCCGAGTATAGATGCATTTTGATGTCATTGCGAACATTAAATCCTAGTAGATGTTCGACAATTGAAGGCTGACTAAGATTACAAGCAAAGATATGCTGACCATAAATGAATGATATGGAGACGTCTCCACTTGGAAGTACTCCTATACCCCATTCATAGAGTTGCCGTGTCACAAGAGGTCCAAATTCGTCATAGCGTATTGAGATCTCAAGATCCTTTCGACGTGGGTAAACCCCCTGGAGAGGGGACAAACATAGCTCAAGCTCTATCTGGATAAACGTTCCAAGCAACTACCTTGTAGGAAAATTGGAAGAAGAACTGGGAGACCAATAACGGAATTAATAGGGGTTCAGCTTTTACTAGTTGAGAATGAAATCAAGAAGCTACGAAAGTGGAATCAATCACTTTAACTGTTGAGAGGCTAGAAGGTTTAACGGCTCTAGCTTCTGGGTAGGTTTGTCCCCCTCCCAGGTAAACCCCATATCCAACCTGCCACCTGTTTCCAAATTTCCCTCGTCTAGCGTGATCACGGGCAGCATCAAATTTTGAGTCATAAGGGTTAATCCCTGAATTAATCATTGCTTCCAAACCAACTTTGAGAAGGAATCGTGCAATATGGGAAGCAGCCTTCTCTGACTGATAAACTAGAAATGGCTTACGTCTTAATACATTGTGATAATGTTCAACGCATTCTTCTTCAGCCACAAAGAGAAGAGTATCGGTAAAGCCGGAAGAAATCAGGTGTAAACCTTTTCGTGCCTCATATTTAGGTAATCTACCTTTTTTGCTTTTAATTACGTATCCAAGCCGTTCTAGAATAAACGGTGGCTCAGAAATCACTCTATTTTCGACTTTAGATCCAAAATACTGATTGCACTCATCACAGACAAATCCTTTGGGAAGAATCCAATCATCATTCCCAAGCGACTCAGGAATAGGGTGTTCAATCTTCTCGAAAGATGCATCTGCACGAAAACAAAATAGACATTTATAAGGAGCTTTCATTCTCAAACACCCTAAGATCCATGCCAAGCCTACTTAATTGACATATCACTTGACTAAAGCACTGCTGCCCACAAAATAAACTGGTATCTATCGGCGTTCCTCAACGATCTTTTGAGAAATAGGTTCGCCTTGAACTTGAATAAGGTGCTGAAGCGTTTTGCGCTTAGAGGTAGGAAGCTTAATCTGCCGCACCAATCCAGAAACAACTAATGATTGATGAAAAGCCGCCCGTTTAGCTGCTGCCTCCTTGCCCGCCAAATAACTCTGAACAGCCACATTAAGTTGCCGTAACTCAGACGGCTTCAGCGTTTGCAATTGCTCAAGAATTTGCTGAAGTACTGCTTGGGACATCTTTATAACCTACAAGCTAGGGTAACTTTCACGAGGTGGAGGGGAATTCATCACGGTAGGACTCAAAAGTGGGAAATTCAGAAATTTCTTGATAGGAGAAAACAACATCTGACCACTGAGAAACTGGTAGATTCTGCGTTAACTGGCGTAGAGCTTGGAGAATCAGGGTTTGGAGTGGAATATTTGACAGGGCTGCTTGGCGAACTAGATCTTCGAGATCTGGCGGGAGATCGACCGTAATTTGCATCAGTTTGCCCTACTCGTTATTACTGATTATGGCGCTGTAGGGGCGATCGCAACTTCTCCAACTGTTTAATCGGGCAACCTAGCTTCTTGAAACAATTGCTGAGGAATAAATTGCAAATTCTCTAGTAGTGGATCGGTCATGCTAGAGGTTTTTGTGTAAGTCCGAGGAGGCGCATCCGGGTAGAACACCGTGATACTTCTCGCTCGCGCATCTACAACCCAAACCCGTGAAACTCCCGCTTGCAAATAATCTGTTGCTTTTTCCACCATCTCGCCAAACGTCTGCCCTGGTGAAATGATTTCTACCACAAGCTCTGGGGCGACAGGACAAGCTTCATCCAGCAACCAATCGGCAGCAAGTCTAGTGTAAGACACATAGGTCAAATCGGGTACAGGCACCCAGTTTTCTCCTTGGCGCTTCAACACAATAGCCCATTCTGGATATACCCAGCCGTGCTCCTGTCCCCATGCCTGGAGGAGATTCAAGAGCACAGTTTGAATCGCAGCATGAAATCGCTTGGGTGACATTTTCGGAATCGCTTGGCCTGCTACTAACTCACAGGCAACCTCGGTATCTGGCAACGACAGAAACTCGGTCAACGTTAGATAATGGGTGGCTTGAGTCATGAACCGTTTATCACCGTACTCACCGCTCACCTCCAGTTTAATTGCCATCCCTGTAGGAGAAAAGATGATTAGGAGTTCAGCATTGCCAAACCCCTACTGTTTCTATGCCACTACGAAGTTGATTAACTTACCAGGCACGACAATCACCTTCTTGATCTCCTTGCCTTCGATGTAGCGCTGAGCCAATTCCGACTCGCGGGCATATTGCTCTTGGGCTGCTTTGTCAGCTCCCGCAGGTACTTGGATGCTGCCGCGGGTTTTACCCAAGATCTGAATCACAATCGTGATCTCATCCGCTACCAAAGCCGCAGGGTCCGCTGCAGGCCAAGCTTGCAAGTGAATCGATTCCGTATGCCCAATCCGCTGCCATAGCTCATCGGCAATATGTGGAGCCAAAGGAGCCAACAACAAAAGCAACGTCTGAATCCCTTCTACATAGATAGGAGACTCTTTGCAGGTGGCATCTGTGAGCGCATTGCTCAGCTTCATCAACTCAGACACCGCTGTGTTGAATTGATATTCTCCTTCAAAGTCCTCCGTCACCGCTTGGATCGCCGTATGAATGGCGCGACGGAGATCCTTCTCTGGCTTGCTTAGTTCAGCAAGATTGGCTTTCTTAGTGCGATCGCCACCCTTCTCGGCAAACTCACTTACCAAGCGCCACACCCGACCCAAGAAGCGGAACTGACCTTCCACATCGGCGTCATCCCACTCCAAGTCTTTCTCTGGAGGAGCCTTAAATAGGATAAACATCCGGGCTGTATCCGCGCCATACTTCGCCAACACCGCCTCTGGATCAACCCCGTTGTACTTCGACTTGGACATCTTCTCGTAGAAGACTTCCAATGCTTCCCCAGTTTCGGGGTCTTTGGGGTCGGCAGCGTTCACCAAGTTAGGCGTGACATACTTGCCCGTCGTGGAATTCTTATAGGTCAAGCCTTGCACCATGCCCTGAGTCAACAAGCGCTCAAAGGGTTCATCGAAACTGAGGAGGCCGCGATCGCGTAACACCTTGGTAAAGAAGCGGGAGTAGAGCAAGTGCAGAATCGCATGTTCAATCCCACCCACATACTGATCTACCGCCATCCAGTCATTGGTGATGGCAGGATCAAATGCTTGCTGATCGTTGTTGGCATCCGGGTAGCGGAGGAAATACCACGACGAATCAATAAAGGTATCCATCGTGTCTGTCTCACGCTTCGCTGCGGTGCCACAACTGGGACAAGGCACATTCACCCAATCTTCCAATTGAGCCAAAGGAGATGGCCCCCGACCGGAGAACGCGATATTTTCTGGCAACCGCACTGGGAGATCTTGGTCTGGCACAGGTACCGCGCCACACTTGGGGCAATGAATGATCGGAATCGGTGCGCCCCAATAGCGTTGACGGGAGATCAACCAATCTCGCAAACGGTACTGCACCCGTGCCTTACCAAACCCTTGCGCCTCGGCAAACTTCACGATCGCTTCTTTGCCTTGGGTCGATGGCGTGCCATCAAACTGACTAGAATTGACCATGATTCCTGGTTCAGTGTAAGCAGCTTCTAGAGGCGCATTGGTATCACCGCCTTCCGGCACAATCACTGTCTTGATCGGTAAGTTCTTTTCTGTGGCGAACTTGAAGTCACGGACATCATGAGCGGGCACCCCCATGACTGCCCCAGTGCCATATTCGTACAGCACATAGTCGGCAATCAGGATTGGCACTTCCTCTCCCGTAAAGGGATTAATCCCTTTGCCGCCAGTCGGAATGCCACGCTTGGGTTTGTCCTCTGCGGTTCGCTCCAATTCGCTCTGACTTGCCACTTCTTTGGCGAATGCTTCTACTGCCTCTTGGCGATCGCTCGTGGTGACGCGAGCCGTGAGGGGATGCTCTGGCGCGAGCACCATATAAGTCACGCCATAAACTGTATCTGGGCGAGTGGTAAACACCCCAATTTTTTCGTCAGATCCCACAATGGGGAATTCCAAATAAGCCCCGACTGATTTGCCAATCCAGTTAGCCTGCATCAGCTTGACTCGCTCAGGCCAACCCTTGAGCTTGTCGAGGTCAGTGAGCAACTGCTCGGCATAATCGGTGATCTTGAGGAACCATTGCTTCAGCAGCTTCCGCTCAACCTTTGCCCCCGATCGCCAAGAACGACCTTCATTGTCTACCTGTTCGTTTGCTAATACAGTTTGGTCAACCGGGTCCCAGTTCACTGCCGACTCTTTCTGGTACGCCAAGCCAGCCTGGTAGAACTGCAAGAAGATCCACTGAGTCCAGCGGTAGTAGTCTGGAGAGCAGGTCGTGACTTCTCGGCTCCAGTCGAAACAGGTGCCCAGCTTCTGCAACTGCTTCTGCATCTGAGCGACGTTTTTGTAAGTCCACTCGGCGGGTTGAATCCCGCGATCGATCGCCGCGTTTTCAGCAGGCAGACCAAAGGCATCCCAGCCCATTGGGTGCAGCACGCGGTAGCCCTGCATTTTCTTCAGCCGCGCAATCACATCGGCAATGGTATACACCCGCACGTGCCCCATGTGCAGATTGCCCGAAGGATAGGGGAACATGGACAGCGCGTAAAACTTTGGCTTGTTAGGATCTGTAGAGGTCTGGTCTAAGCCTAGCTCAGTCCAAGTTTGCTGCCACTTTTCCTCAATTGCTTTGGGGGTATACCGGGACTCCACGAACGGAACTCCTGCTAAATTTCAGTCATCTGGTTTGCCTAACTATTCTAGTTGCTCGACACGAGTCTATTACATTGCAAATGGATTTCTTGAGAGTCTTTGTCTACGGCACCCTCAAGCCTGGAGAGGTAAATTATCAACGTTACTGTGCAGGCAAAGTCACAGCAGCAACTCCCGCGATCGCCCGTGGTCAGCTCTTTGCTCTAGCCTTGGGCTACCCAGCCATGACTTGGGGAACTCAAATGGTGCATGGTTTCTTACTTAGTTTTGAGGACACAGCTATCTTGGCCCGCTTGGATGCTTTAGAGGATTTTGTCCCAGGGCGATCGCTAGAGCAGAACGAATATCAGCGAGAAGTGATTACGGTTTGCGATTCTGAAGGGCGACCTTTAGGTGATGCTTGGGCTTACCTCATGCATCCTCAGCGCATTCAACAACTTCAAGGCGTCTTACTACCCAATGGAATTTGGAGTGCTCAAAGTTTGCCAGTTGAGTAAACCTTGACAAAATAAAAGAGGCAAAGCATCTTCCACCCATGCTTCACCTCTTCGGTGCCTGATTTTGTGACCTGATGTCGTTGCCTGGAGAACTGAGACCTGCGATCGCTAGAAGTTGTCTAGTGACTCACACTCTTTAGTCTTTCAGTAAACAATTAGCGAATATTGGCGTTGGAATCGTTATAAATGTCGCCATCTACAGCGGCGGGCATAGAAACCGGAGCCTTAGGAATTTGCACCACGGGCTGGTCTAACGCGATCATCAAAGCATCAGAATTAACAGATGACGCTGAGCTTGGCAGTTGCGCGTTTTGAGTTGCACCCGACCCTTCAATCGGGGACTGGGCAAACTGAGGTCTGAACGCATCACTACCAGGCAAGAAGCCTGAAACCGCACCGACAAACAAAGCTGCAACCGCTGCGCCACCCCAAAGCAGAATTTGCTTAGGCCGACGATTAACCCGCTTAAACACAGCATCCACTGTTTGCTCTACGGATTGGCTTGCCGCAGGTACTGGCATCGATTGCAAACCTTGGCGAAGTTCTAGCAAGCGAGTATACAAGCGCTTCACAACGGGGTCTGTTGCTAGCCACTCTTCGACTTGCTTACGTTCTGCGGCGGTGACTTCACCATCCAGGTAAGCACTCAATAATTCAAAGCGATCGCGTTGGAGCATAGAAAGGGCACCCGTAGGTTGATGGGGAGTATCAATCTGTCCAGTGAAACCATCCTCAGAGGATGTGGATTCAGAGCGGTTACGGGACTCAAATTCAGGCATCATTTTTACATCACTACCAGGTCACGCCAGGGAAAACACACCAAAATTCACAAACAATTTAGTCCAACTAGACCAATCATAGAAGAACAATTTGGGACTGACACTGTTCCTACAGTCAGAAAACCCAACTTACTCCTAAGGGGCTAGACTACTGACCGTCTAAATAATTCTGCAATTGGAACTGCAAGCGCTGTCTAGCACGAGCAATTCTTGACTTTACAGTACCCAGGGAAACACCTGTAATTTCGGCAATTTCTTCATAGGCCATGCCTTCAATTTCGCGCAACACAATGGTAGTGCGGAAAACTTCTGGCAAATCAGCGATCGCCTCATGAAGCTGGTCGTAAAACTCTCGGGTGGTCATGTGTTCTTCTGGGCCTGGATCGGCAGAAGCAATCTCCCAATCCATTTCGCCGTCATCCATGGCTCGCGGCGCGTCTAAAGAGAGAGGCTCTGCAACTCGCTTGCGCTTGCGAAGTTCGTCGTAGAACAAGTTGGTGGCAATACGGCTCAGCCAACCCCGGAATTTAACTGGGTCATTTAAGCGTTTGACGTTGCGGTAAACTCGAATCCAGACTTCTTGAGCCAGATCTGAGCGATCCTGCCAATCTGGAGCCAGGTGATACAGCACCCGCTCTACATGGGATTGATAGCGCCGCATTAATTCAGCGAATGCCGAGCGATCGGGCCGCAGCCCTTCCTGACACTGCAAAATTAAATCGTAGTTTGAGAGTTTTTCGGGTTGCACTGGCACTTGAGGAGGATTCGCCTCAACCGTGGACCAGGATACAGGAAGGGAGTGACTCATGGGTGGAATCTGGGTCTATAACATTCCTGTTTTGTTTGACGCCCGTAGATTCAGAGAGTTCCCAAGACTCGCCTCAGTTAGTTTTAACCCTAGGTATTTGGATTGGGCCGCTGAGTGGAGACCCATTCTGCTCCCAAGGCTAGCTAAGGCTGATCATCCCGCATCTTGCACATGGTTTTCATTAACGACATTTCAATAGTACTTTGCGGATTGCCGATTGTTTCAACATCAGGTCAACATCGGGCAAGTTCTACCAACACCCATCTACTAGAAAGCTAGAGCGCAGGGGGTTTGATGAAGTTAGGCAATAAAACTTGAACTTTTGAGTCGTTGGCGAGTGGGCTAGAGCCAACAGACAATTGAGCTTTTTCAGATGCTTGGGTATTAGATGCTTGGGTAGAGGAGGCCCAATTGCCTCCTAGAAACAAATTCAGCGAAAAGGTAATGGTAATAGCTAGTAAGAGTTTTTCTGGCATGACGGCTCTCCTCACAAAGTAGTTGAGTCAGGGCTACTGAAGTGGAGGGTTGCTGGTTGAATATCGCCCATGCTACCCAAGTCCCTGAATCCGCTGTACAGATTTAATGGTTTCTACAGCCTTAACTTTAGGGTGCCCATCAATTACTAAAGGGAGTGCCTCAACTACTAAATAACCATGAAGCAAACAAGAAGTTGTGATGAAGTTTAGGAGCTTTTGGTTTAGGAGCCTTTGGTTTTGAGATCAGCCAGCATTAAGTTGATGCGCTCAGCCACATCTGCCTTACCTTCTGGATCGGCGTCATATAGAAATACATCCAGAATGAACCAGCGACAGAGGATGGGGTCAATCTGGACTAATTCCAACATGACTCCGTTGATGACTTCGGTCGTCCAATCTCTAGGCAAGCGCTGGAGTTCATCTCGAATTGCTAAGGCATCTTCTAGATTTTGGCTTTTGTGGGCCGCGATCGCAGATTTAACTACAGCCTCAACCAATTTGTTGAGACCGATCGCTATATCGGAATTGGGGGAGTTGGGAGGCTGGTCTTCCAAGAGAATTTTTTAGATAGCAATACTTCTGAGCTTAGTACGACTCCCTTATTTTTGACCGACATCAACGCTAATTTAAGCATTCACCTAATTTAAGCATTCACCAAAGCTGAGGCTCTCGCTTGAAAGCCAGCTTTCGCTAAACCATCCACGGTAGCCTGATAATCTTGCACGCGGAACTGTGCCCCTAAGCGTACAAATTGGCGTCGGTTAGGAGCAGAAACGATTGCGACTACTAGAATTTTGGCCTTTTCCTCGTCACCTCGGTTCTCTAGTAACACTGTTCTAAGGCGATGCTGCGCTTCAATGTCACTAGCTCGTTGGGGGTCAAGCTCTACCATCAGCATCCGGACTTCTTCTACAGGCTCGGCATCATCAATGATGAACTGGTTGCGATCGTCGCGGCGATCGACTTTGCCCCAGATCATTAAGCGAGCATCGGGAATAATATAGGCTTCAATTCGCGCAAAGGATTTGGGAAACACCACGGCCTCTGCTTGCCCCGTCAAATCCTCAATTTGCACAATCGCCATGCGATCGCCTTTCTTGGTGACTACGGGCTTGATGTTGGTCAGCATGACGATGGCACTAATGGTCACATCATCGCGCTGCTCACCCAAGTCACAAACATTGATCGGAGCCAAGATTTTGGCTGATTGTTGCAGCGACTTGAGCGGATGGTCGGAGATGTAGAAACCGAGCAATTCTTTCTCTAACCGTAGCTTTTCCTGCTTCGGAAAATCTTCTACGGGAGGTGCTTTGGGAGCAGATTCAAAATTAGTTGTAGCTGTGGTATCGGTGCTTTCAGCCGTGGCTCCTCCAAACAAATCGAACAAGTTCCCTTGCCCGATCGCCCGATCTTTGGCACGTGCTTGCGCCCAATCAATCACGAGTCCTAGGTCTTGAATGAGCTGGTTACGGTTGGAGTTGGGGTCAAAAGCATCCATTGCCCCGCACTGAATTAAGGCTTCTAAGGCTCGTCGGTTTACAGAGCGAGAATCCACGCGATCGCAGAGATCCGCTAATGATTTAAATGGGCCTCCTTCGTCACGAGCCGCCAAAATACACTCGATCGCGCCCTGACCTACGTTACGCACCGCTGACAGACCAAATAAAATGCTGGTTTTGAGCGGGGTGAAATCTACGAGCGATCGGTTGATGTCCGGTGGCTCTACTTCAATCCCCATACTCAAACAAGTACTGAGGTATTTCTGAACTTTATCCTGGTCGCCACTATTAGCAGTTAATAAAGCTGCCATGTATTCGACTGGATAATTAGCCTTTAAATAAGCGGTTTGATACGTGACATACCCATAAGCAGTGGAATGGGATTTATTAAAACAGTACTCAGCGAAAAGTACCATTTGATTGAAGAGTTCTTCAGCAATCTTGGATTTGACACCATTCTTCGTTGAGCCATCCACAAAGATCTCTTGATGCTTCTGCATCTCAGACATCTTCTTTTTACCCATCGCCCGACGTAGCAAATCCGCTTGTCCCAAAGAGTAACCACCCATATCTTGAGCGATCTTCATGATCTGTTCTTGGTAGACCATGATGCCGTAAGTTTCTTTGAGAATTGGCTCTAAAATTTCATGGGCATAATCAATTTGTTCTCGACCATGCTTGCGGTTAATAAACTTAGGGATTAGACCTGCATCTAAGGGGCCTGGACGATAGAGAGCCAGAATTGATGAAATGTCTTCCAAGTTAGAAGGTTTTAGATCGCGTACTACCTGACGCATACCAGAAGACTCTAATTGGAAAATACCTTCTAGTTCACCTTTGGCTAATAAGGAGAAAGCTTTGGGGTCATCCATAGGAAGTTGGTCTGGATCGACTTTTTGGCCGTGAGTTTGCTCAATTAAGTCAACTGTTTTCTGGATCATCGTCAGATTTCTAAGACCCAGGAAGTCCATTTTTAGGAGGCCAATATTTTCAATATCCTCCATGAAATATTGGGTGATTACAGAGCCATCATTGTTGCGCTGTAATGGCACGATTTCATCCAACGGTTGAGCTGAAATCACCACTCCTGCGGCATGCACGCCAAAGGTTTTGTTCGTGCCCTCGATCCGGATTGCCATATCAATCCAGCGGCGATAGGTGACGGAAGTGTTGAGAATGGTTTGGTTACCATCGTATTTTTCTTTGAATTCTGGGGCGGGGGTGCCATCTGAAATCATGACTTTGAGCTTGGCAGGCTTACCCCTTGCTACCGGAATGAGCTTTGCCATGCGATCAGATTCACCGTAGGGGATATCCAATACCCTGGCTACGTCTTTGAGCACCGCTTTTGAGGTCATGCGGTTAAAAGTAATAATTTGGGCCACCCGGTCTTCACCATATTTGCGAGTGACATATTCCAGCATTTGATCACGCTTTTCGATGCAGAAATCGGTATCAATATCAGGCATTGACTTCCGTTCTGGATTCAAAAATCGCTCAAATAGTAAGCCGTGATGTACCGGATCAATATTTGTAATTTTGAGGGCGTAAGCTACTAAGGAACCTGCTGCGGAACCACGTCCTGGCCCGACTGGAATCCCACTATCCCTTGCGTACTTAATGTAGTCCCAAACCACTAGGAAGTAATTAGGAAATCCCATTTGCTGGAGCATTTCTAGCTCATACTCCAACCGTTCTTTATAGGTAGAAGGTATTTCTTGCCGAGACTCACAGCCCAGTCGCTGTAATAAACCTTCCCAGGTTACATGCTCCAAATAAGTATCAGGAGTATGGCCTTCCGGAACTGGGTAGTTTGGTAAGGGATCTTTTCCTAAAATGTCGTAAGGTTCTACTTTTTCAGCTACTTCTAGAGTGGTCGCGATCGCCTCTTCAATCACTGCATCGGGTAAATGATCTTGAAAGAGTTGCCGCATTTCATCGGCTGATTTTAGATACTCGGTACCGCTATAGCGCAGCCGTTTATCTTCAGAAATGAGCTTGCCCGTTTGAATACATAGCAGTGCATCATGGGCTTCGACATCAAAGCAAGAAATAAAATGAGAGTCGTTGGTGGCGACAATTTTGATATCTAACTCACGAGCAATTTTGATGATTTCAACATTGACGATGCGATCTTCAGTAGAACCATGATCTTGAATTTCGAGATAGTAATCCTCGCCAAACAGATCTTTATACCACTGGGCTACTCGACGTGCGACTTCGGGTTTGCCTTGCATAATGGCTTGCGGCACTTCTCCACCTAAGCAAGCACTCGTAACAATCAACCCTTCGTGATATTGCTCTAGTAAGTCTTTGCTAATGCAAGGGCGGGAAAAAATTCCTTTTCCTTGTACGCCCTTGAGGTGAGAGATCGTGGTGAGTTTTACTAGATTTTTATAGCCCTGAGTGTTTTTGGCGAGCACAACTTGGTGATAACGAGGACGACGCTCTTGCTTCTCAATGTCGCCGTTGATCACATACATTTCGTTGCCAATGATCGGCTTGATATTTTTGCCACGACAAACTTTAATCAGTTCGATCGCCCCATACATGACTCCGTGATCCGTCAGTGCGATCGCGGGCATACCGAGTTCCAAGGCGCGATCGATGAGGGCGGGTAACTGACTGGCTCCGTCGAGCAAGCTGTAGTCACTATGAATATGTAGGCCAACGAAAGACATGGGCGTCTCAACCACAGAGGGATGGAGATTAGATTACCGCATATCTAGTGTTCACACCACTAAATTATCTCTATAAGTCTCAATATCTAGTAGGGATTGAGTTACGTTGGGGCACTCTAAGTGAAAACTTAATTTAAAATAGCCGGATGGCATCCCCCTGAGACAGTTAAAAAATTAATATACAGCCAGCAACTTTGTTGAGGCTGGTGCAATCACTATTAGTACCTCACACACAAGCTTCTCACACAAATTATGTTGAATTCCCTGCGGCTTCAATTGGCTGTTTCAGCTACGCTAGCGTTGAGTTCGCTCAGTTCTGTCAGTCCGGCGATCGCGGCTGCCACGTTTAGTCAACAAGAGGTAGACCAAGGCAAATTTATTGCTGTAGCGGCTCCCTATGGTCAACAAGCTCACCAACTGCTCATTTTGGAGCAAGTCTCCAATAAGCGCGCATGTTGGCAAGAAGGTAGCACAGCCGCAAACAGCCCTACTCCCGTAGAACCACTGCTACTGGGCTTTGACTTTTCAGGGATTTGTGGGCGCAGCACCGACAGTAACGGCTACTCTGTACGGATGGCAGGGCAAGACTTAGGGTTGAAGTATAGTGTGCGAGTGGTCAAACGCAACAATGAGTTGGTTCTGATTGGGCAACCCAGCCGGGGCCAAAACTTACCGATGTTAGAGATTGGTAGAACCCGTGGCTTAGACTCAGGCTTTGCTAAGATTTTCCTCGACCCAGGTTGGCGGTTGAGTAAGCGGGTTTACAACGATCGCCCGCTTGGTCATGTTTACCTCACCAATGATTTGGCTCCAGAGACACTACTACCCAGCAACATTGCCACGGGTTCAACGCCGCCTCCTACCATTCCTGCGGTTAGTTCTCCCAAACCTGTGACTTTCCCCCCCACTGGATCGACTCGGCCTGCCACTGGGCCTGCTCCCCTGCCGACCGTTCGCCCCACTCAGCCAATTGGAATCGTTCGCCCCACTCAACCCGCTGGGGTGATTCCTAAAACCCCAACGACTGCCGTTGTCATCCCCGTGCCAGTCCCTCCTCCCCAATCTACGGGTCAGCCCGCAGGTCAGCCTATTAGTCGGCCCATTAGTCAGCCTGTTGGTCAGCCAACTAGTCAACCTGGTCGGGTGACACCTCAAGTATCCACTTCCCCGGTATCTGTTCCAATTTTGGTTCCACCACCAGAAATTCAAACGAGACCTAGCACTTCTAGCGTCAAGCTGCCGACTGTCACACCTGCGCCCAGCATTCCCCCCGTGACTAACTCTAGCCGTCCTCTCCCTAATGGTGACATTAAGGTCACACCTGTACCCAGCCTGCCGCCTATTAACAGCTCTAACAACGCTCCTAGTAAGGGTGGTTTTGTCGTGCCAACGGTTGGAGAGCCAACCAATAGCCGTACCCAGGCACCTGCGGCTCCCACGGTTCAAATCAACTTACCAACCGTTACGGTTTATCAATAAGCTAGATTCCTTGTCCATCTCATCTACTGATTCATCTCCTGAGGGGCAGAAAGATTTTTAGAAAAGAATTCGGTCTTCTGCCCCATGTTTTTCAGGCTGGTTTGGGTTGCGATTGATATGGTATTGCTATTCCGCTTCACCCGCTACCCTCCATGCTTGACGATCGCCCAGAATCTCGGCACCCAGAATTTCGGCATTTCATGCTGCAAGAGATCTACGAGCAACCTGATGTGGTTCAGGCTTGCCTAGCGCAGTATTTCAATTTTGATTGGCTCCAAGATCATGATTGCGATCGCACTTCTAGATCTCCAGTTCAGTTAGGATTGCCTGAATCGATCTATGACGATTTAGCAGAGATCCATATCATCGCTTGTGGCACCAGTCTCCATGCCAGTTTAGTTGGGCAATATTGGCTGGAACAGTTGGCAGGTATTCCTACTAGAGTTCGTTATGCTTCGGAGTTTCGAGAGACTCCGTTTCCCCTCACGGTCAAGACACTTACGATCGCGGTCACGCAATCGGGTGAAACAGCAGATACGCTTAAAGCCCTGAAATTTGAGCAACAACGACGGTCTCAGCGATCGCAGCTTGATCCAGCCTACCGTCCTCACTTGCTAGGTTTGACAAATCAATCCGCCAGCACCTTGCACCAACGGGTGGACTACATCCTACAGGCACCTTCCGGGCGGGAAGTGGGAGTGGCCGCAACCAAGAGTTTTGTGGCTCAGCTCATGGTGTTTTATGCCTTGGCGTTAGATTTGGCGGCTCGACGGCAAACCCTATCCAGCGATCGCATTCATCAACTCCTGAGAGAGCTAGAACGATTGCCTGAAAAGATTGCCCAGATTCTAGAAGCCGCAGATGCGATCGCTCAACTCGCTAAAGAGTTAGTGGATACCCAGGATTTCATCTTTTTAGCAAGAGGCATTAACTACCCAATTGCCCTAGAAGGAGCCTTGAAGCTCAAAGAAACCAGCTACATCCACGCGGAGGGATATGCGGCGGGAGAATTTCTACATGGGCCGATCGCGATTTTGGATGAAAAAGTCGCTGTAGTGGCGATCGCCATGCGAGGGCAAGTGTATGACCAGACCTTAGCGAATCTGCAAAAGGTGAAATCTCGCGGAGCCAAGTTAATTGGCATGACCACTCCTGAAAATTCCGAAGCCGCCGCTTTGTTTGATGTCTTGCTGCCGATGCCTGACGTAGATGAATTATTGTCGCCAATCTTGACGATAATTCCCTTGCAACTCTTGGCCTATTACATCACGGTGTATCGTGGCCTAGATGTCGATCGCCCTCGCGGTTTAACCAAATCTTTGACCACATAACGCGCGCTCCTACTGGCTCAATAGCTGCGTCACTGCACCCAATGCTATTAGTGTAGTTTTCTGAGCCTCCGTTAAACCCATTACCCCTGTGATATTCATCCCTTCGTAGGGTCGGGGTGGTTGCAGCGTGTGAGCACATATCCCTGTGTCGAGTTGCCAACATTTTACGGTTTCATCTTGGCTACCGCTCCATAGCACTTGGCGCTTGACATCAAACACCAATGACCATACCCAATTTTGATGACCTGACAAAGTGTTTAAGCACTCGTCGTTGCTTAAACTCCAGATCTTAATTGTTCTGTCAGCGCTACCTGTGATTAGACAGTTGCTACCCGGATGAAAGAGAATTGCTAGAACTGGACTGGTATGACCTGACAACGTTTTCTCACATTCTCCAGTAGCAACATTCCATAGCTTGATGGTAAAGTCATCTCCTCCCGTTGCTAGCAGTTGTCCATCTGGGCTAAATGCTACAGACCAAACTCGGTTGGCATGGGCTTGGAGGCTTCTGAGGCATTGTCCTGTGGCAACATCCCATAGCTGAATCATTTGCTCGTAGCCACCACTTGCCAGCCAGCGACCATCGGGACTAAAAGCGACAGACAGCACTGAGCTGGAATGACCTACCAATGTCTTGAGACATTCTCCACTGCTGAGATCCCACAGTTTCACCAAGTGGTCGTAGCTACCACTAGCGACTAATTTCCCATCTGGGCTTAAGGCAGTTGCCCAGACCCAACTGGAATGACCTTGCAGTGTTTTCAGGCATTCTCCAGTTTGGACATTCCAGAGTTTGAGCGTGCGATCTAAGCTGCCTGTAACCAGGGTTTTCCCATCCGGTGTGAAAGCGACCCCAAAGATCCGGTTGGTATGTCCCCGAAAGATTTTTGTGGGTGGGTTGGCTAAACTGTTCCCAGAGATAGCCAAGGCGGGAGGTTCTCCATCTGCGGCGTTGAGATTCCACAGCCTCAGGGTTTGGTCTTCATGCCCGCTAGCGAGCCATTGTTGATCTGGACTCAGAGCGATCGCATAGATCGAATTACTGTGACCCTGAATAGTTTTGGCACATTGACCTGTAGAGATATCCCAAATTCTCGCGGTATGGTCATCTCCCCCACTAGCGAGTAGATGTCCCTCTGGGTGAAAAGCGACAGACCAGACTCGGTTCGTATGTTTGTGTAAGGTGGTCAGGCATTCTCCTGTGGGGACGTTCCACAGCTTGACGGTTTGGTCATAGCTACCACTAGCAACCATTTCGCCGTTGGGGCTAAACGCCACAGCCGCTACGGTGCCGATATGTCCCTGGAGAGTTCTCAGACATTCTCCTGTACTGGCATTCCAAAGCTTTACGGTATTGTCAAAACTGCCGCTGACTATAGTTTGTCCATCCGGGCTGAGCGCCACCGCTTTGATCCAATGACTATGAGCCGGGAAGCTTTGGAAACATTCTCCTGTCGCGATCGCCCACAGCTTGATAGTTTGATCTTCGCCTGCACTGGCTAGGGTTTGGCCGCTGGCATCTGCACTCACCGCCCACACACAGGCCGCATGTCCTTCTAAAACTCGCAGACAATCTCCGGTCTGAATATCCCAAATCCGAATGCTTTGATCGGCGCTGCTACTAATTAGGATTTGAGCCGCTCCACCCTCTGCATAGGCTGGATTGGGAGCAAAGGCGATCGCTGTGACAATGCTGTGATGTCCGTGCAAGGTTTTGAGGCATTGCCCTGTCTCTACATCCCACAGCCGCACTGTATGATCTTGCCCACAACTGGCTAAAAATCGGCTGTCCTGGCTAAAAATAACGGCCCAAACCCAACTGTTATGCCCCTTGCAAGCGGTTAACTGTTTACCATCTACCGCTCTCCAGATGTGGATATCGCCATTGGTATCGCTAGTTGCTAGGAATTGTCCCTGGGAGTCCAAGTTCACAGAAGTAATGCCGCCAAAGGTCGCAGCGAACGCACAATCGATGAACTCTGCTTGGGCAAAATTCACCTGATGTAAATTGACATCTTGCAGATAGGCTTGGCGGATCTTTAAACCGGAAAAATCATAACCCGCCAAGTTTGTTTCTAGCTGGCGAAATAAGTTGAGGAGATTACCCCCGCCGTATCCGACAAAACCAGGTGACTGATGTTGGAGGTAAGCTAGAAGCTGATTGAGTTTTTGTTCGAGTTGTTGTGGCGATCTTAAGGCGGTTAGCGATCGCTCCATCACAGCCTTTAGGATCACCCGCATCTGGCTTTCGCGGATGTACTCTTTGGCTTGAGCTTTCATCAAGGCATGGCTCAGCAGCAACCGAGGAGAGACTGTAACGATCTCCTCACAGACTTGCTCAGTCAGTTTTTCGGTGACATACTCCATCACCACTGGCTGTTGCGTAAACCCCACTGGGCCATTCTCGCCAACCGTGGTTTTGGCTGTGTCAATTAGACAGCGCCATTTCAACGACTCCAATGTCTGTAGTAATCTGAGCTTCGAGATCTCCGGCACCATATCAGCTGAAATTTCAGCGGGTGTGACAGGTTCCCGGTTGATAGCCAGCCAGTACATCACCTGGATTTCTATGTCTGACAAACGCTGAAATTGTTGGCTCAGTAAGGTAGCAATGCCATTGAAGGCTCCTGTACCCTGGTCGAGAAACGTCGCAATGTCACCAGCAAATAAATCTTGGATGGAAGTGGCGGCAATCTTGAGCGCCAAGGGATTGCCCCGATAATGTTCAATCAAATGATTTTGATCGGTGTTTGAACCTGCTAATCCTTTCGCTAGTAGAATTTCTTGACCTGCGATCGCTTCTAAGCCAGATACCGCTAGTGTTCGGACGAGCAACAGATCTCCTTCTAGTGCTCCTATTTCTTGGGGTTTCTCGCGGCTCGTAATCACCAAGCAACTTTGGTGGGAGATCTCGCCGACCCGATTTAACAATTCGCCATAGCTCTCATAACCGCTGCGGTAGGCTCCTGTCTGCTTGCCTCCTTGGAGAACCGCCTCGAAGTTATCCAGAATCAGCAGACAACGCGAAGCCCGCAACAGCTCTAGCAGGCGAGAGAGTTGGCCACCCAAGCTCTCTGGTAACTTGGTGTCTTGCTGAGCAGACAAAAACTTAATTAAGGTCGTGAGTAACTCTGTCAGTGGAGGGGCATCCCGCAGCGATCGCCAAATCAGATAATCAAATTCGCCCTGTAACTGCTCCCCCAGCTTCACGGACAAAGCCGTTTTACCAATTCCTCCCATCCCTAAAAGGGTGATGAGACGGCAACGGTCTTGCTGAACCCACTGTTTCAAAGTGCTGAGTTCAGCGGATCGGCCATAAAAAATCGATACATCGATCGCTTCTCCCCAATCTTGAACAGGCAGCAAGGGGCTAGGAGCGTGAACTGAGGCGCTGGTATCTTTTGGGTCGTTGGCTGCAAGTTCCTGACGATTGACCTGCGATCGCTTCACCACGGCTTGGACATTGAACTTTGTGACTCTCTCTCCTAAAGCATCCGAGAGGAGCTGCCACAACTTAGCGCCTGTGTCTTTGATGTAGCCTTGGTCATAACCAGATTCTTTGGCAATCTCTGCATAGGACCACCCTTCCCAAGCTCGCTTAAAGACAGTCTCCTGCACCTTATTTAAGTAGCCTTGCTCTAAAATCTGCCCAACAATCGCTAATGCTTCCTCAGCCGTCATTAACCTGCAACTCAAACTGTATTTGCGTAAATAAACGGATGCGACACGCT
Source organism: Trichocoleus desertorum NBK24 (assembly GCF_030409055.1). GTDB lineage: Bacteria > Cyanobacteriota > Cyanobacteriia > FACHB-46 > FACHB-46 > Trichocoleus > Trichocoleus desertorum_B. Next base: position 4,661,546 of record NZ_CP116619.1, read on the forward strand.
AACTCGCGTCCTCTGCTTTGACGTGCCCCTCAATAACCTTATCCGCAAATTTACGGCTTATCCGACTTTATTTGAACGTTTTTTAGTTTTTAATTGGAGAAATCAAGGCTGATGTCGCTCAGAATGATACCTTAACCGCTAAAGATTCACGGGATGTGGTTCTCCGCGAACACTGGAACAACTCTCAGCAAGCCTCAAATAAGGCGATCGCTTCTCTTATATTTTTCCCAGTTTGATTCTAGAAAAGTAGACTACTGAGCCACCGTAACCTGTTCCTGCCTGGTTCTTACCTGCTCAGTAAATTGTTGAATTGCTTGCAGATAGCGGCCCTCACCCATAGCGGCGACATCATTGTGTCCTGCATCCTCCACAAACAGAAGTTGTTTGGGTTCTGAGGCTGCTTGGAATAAAGTGCGGCTCATTTCTGCGGGGACTGTCAAGTCCAAAGTGCCGTGGATAAACAACACGGGCATTTGTAGCGATCGCAATTTCTCTAAAGAATTAAACTTTTGCAGCAGTAACAAATCAGTTGGAAATAGACCAAATCCACCCCGGACATCTACCATCCGTCTCATTGAGGTAAAAGTGCTTTCTACGATCAGCCCAGCCACTTTAGGCTGCTTCACCGCTAAGTCGATCGCGATCGCCCCTCCTAAAGAATGCCCATAGAGAAAAATCTGTTGAGGTGGAATTTGTCGTGCTTGAGTTAAGTAGTTCCACGCAGTCTGCGTATCCTCATAAACCTGCGCTTCAGTTGGAAAACCGCCTTGACTACGGCCATACCCTCGGTAGTCAAAAACAAAAACAGATAGCCCTAATTGATGAAATCGTTGAGATTGAGAAACTGTAGCTCCTACATTCGCACCATTGCCATGTAAGTAAAAAATCACGCCCTCCTCTGGGTCTGCCGCTGGCATCCACCAGCCATGCAACTGCTCAATTTTGCCTTTAGGAGTCGCAATTGGTATCCAGACATCCTCATACGTGAGTTTTAGAGAGGCAGGGGTGATATCACTAACAGGAGCAGGAAAGAAGATAAAACGATTTTGCCGAAATAGCAGGAAGATGCAGGCCGCTAAGTAAGCGATCGCCAACCCTCCTCCCAAGACCAATAGTAGCTTTAACAATAGTTTGAACAGCAGGACGAGAGGAGGCATAGTTTTGTAGGTGGGAAGCAATCCTAGCGCTAGCCGTAACCCTAGCTGAAGTTACTGGAGGCTAGCGCGATTCACTGCGCCACTCTAGCTAAATGGAGCGCCGCTTGAACACAAAATAAGATCCTGCTGCGGCGGTTCCCAAGAGTAGGGTGCTGCCTAAGGCCAGAGGTAGCGTTGTGTCAGGGCTGGATACAGTCTGAGTTACTGTTTCCTGAGCAGAGTGGACAGGATCGTGATGAGCTTGGGCAGTGGGAGCTAGCAAATGACTCGCACCTGCTAAAGCGAATGTGAGGGATGAAAGTTGCCAAAATGAGCGTAGTTTCATATATCCTTCCCAAGAGTCTAGAGGTTCTGTCCTTCCCGCAGGAAGACTGAAGGCATGATAACTAGACTCTCGCTGTTCCCTAATGGATCTTTAGAGAGAAAACAGAGTTGAGGCCCATTGAAACCTAACCCCCCAGCCCCACCCCTACTAAGGAGAGCTAGATTTCACAGCTTCTCGCTGTTTTGGAGCAGGGTTGAGAGAGTTAGTTTAACGTGAGCTGATTAGCTCAACTGTGGTGTTTGCTCATGCCAGGGTGTGGATTGCTCATAAGCGTAAGCGACCTGGAACAAGATATCTTCCCGGAGCACATTACTAATCATTTGCAAACCAATCGGCATACCGTTCTCATCAAAGCCGCAGGGAACGCTTAAGCCTGGTAAGCCAGCTAAGTTCACTGGAATGGTCATCAAGTCAGAGAGGTACATGCTGAGGGGATCAGCCGTTTTCTCGCCCGCCTTAAATGCCGTTGAGGGAGCCGTAGGGCAGACCAACAGATCCACTTGTTCAAACGCTCGCTCAAAGTCTTGCTTGATCAAGGTGCGAACTTTTTGCGCCTTCAGGTAATAAGCGTCATAGTATCCGGCAGACAAAGCGTAGGTGCCAATCATAATTCGGCGTTTCACCTCAGCCCCAAATCCTTGAGCGCGGGTTTGGGTATACATTGCCAGAATGTTGTCGGGGTCTTCCGAACGGAATCCATACTTCACGCCATCGTAGCGAGCCAGGTTAGCGGACGCTTCGGAGGGCGCAATGATGTAATAAGTGGGCAAACCGTAGCGGAAGCTAGGACAAGAAATTACTTGAATTTCTGCACCCAAATCCTGAAGCTGTTGAATTGCTTTGGTGACTGCTGCTTCTACGACTGGATCAAGCCCTTCTCCAAACGTTTCTTGAATGACCCCAATTTTGCGCCGACCTCTGGGTTTGAGATCAGGCTTGAGGAATTTTGAGTAGTCTGGGATTTCTACGTTAAGGCTGGTCGAGTCTTTGGCATCGTAGCCCGCGATCGCCTGCAACAAAACTGCTGCATCTTCTACAGTTCGACCAAATGGCCCAATTTGATCCAGCGAAGAAGCATAAGCGACCAAGCCATAACGGGAAACTAGGCCATACGTTGGCTTCAGACCCACCACACCACAGAAAGAAGCGGGTTGCCGAATTGATCCTCCCGTATCCGATCCCAAAGCGACTACGCATTCTTTAGCCGCAACCGCTGCCGCCGAGCCACCCGACGAACCACCGGGTACCCGCTCTAGATCCCAAGGATTCGCGGTGACTTGATAAGCGGAGTTCTCGGTGGAGCTACCCATCGCAAACTCATCTAGGTTGGTTTTACCCACCATCACAGCCCCGGCAGCAGCTAGCTTCTGGGTCACTGTTGACTCGTAGGGCGGCACAAAGTTTTCTAAAATGCGAGAACCGCAGGTTGTGGGAATGCCTTGGGTACAAAGATTGTCTTTAATACCTACGGGGATACCTGCTAATAGTCCGATTTCTTCCCCTGCCGCAATTTTGGCATCGACTTGCCTTGCTTGCTCTAGCGCCCGATCTGCCGTGACGCATAGAAAGCTATGCAATTTCGGCTCCAGGGCTTGAATGCGCTCTAGAGCGTCTTGAGTAATTTCCACAGCCGAGCGCTCTTTGCTGACAAGCTGTTGATGCAACTCGCGGATGGATGCCATGCAGCGACCTCTTCCTGACTCAAAGTCCAAAACTTTAGTATACGTTTCTGCAAATACACCTTATCTGTTTAACCGAATAAAGTTCTGGTCAGTCACTATGGAAACTAAGCAGTTAGGTGATCAACGTATCAGTAGTGAATGACTCAAGCGCAGAAACGCCAGATCAGGTCGAGGCGATCGCCATTGAGCTTGTGGGGGCAATGGACCTTAGCCCATGCGATTGGCGGAGGCATTGTGGGCGCTTTGGAAGGAGGACAATTCCAATTTTTTGCCACCTTGGTTTTAACAGGCTGCATTTTGGGCATTGCTCAGTGGTTAGTGCTCCGGCGGGAAATACGACAAGCTAGCGGATGGATTTTAGCCAGTACTCTAGGGTGGTGGTTGGGGGTCAATCTCAGGATCGGCAGCAGTGGGGTACTAGATCCCATCGTGAATTGGCTGTTCAGTACGGGTGCTTTGTGGGAAACTTTCTGGCTGAATCTGGTGAAGCAGCCTGTCACTGCGATCGCCCTTGGGGGAGCACAATGGCTAGTGCTACGGCGGCAGTTCCCACGAGCGGGCTGGTGGATTGTGGGTAGCGCTGTTGGAGGGGCAGTTAATGGAGCCTTCAGTGCGGTTCTCTGTGCTGCCGCTTGTCAACCTGTCAGCCGTTTCGGAGGTGCTGTCCTTTCTACTGCAATGACCTATGGTGTGGGTTGGGCAGGCGCAGGAGCCGTTACAGGTTTGGTGTTGATGTGGCTGCGGCAAAATCGCCAAAATTGAGGAATCAAAATGCAATCGCAAAATTCGAGTTTCGATCGCGCTACTCAAGCGGTACGTTTACAGGTTCAGAGACAGGGGGAAGGGTTTCCGATTCTTTGTCTGCACGGACATCCGGGATCGGGCAGTAGTTTATCGGTCTTTACCAATCATTTATCGCAGCGTTTCCAGACGATCGCGCCTGATTTGCGGGGGTATGGCAACAGCCCTGCTCAGCAAGCCTTTGAGATGGAAGATCATCTGCTGGATCTAGAAGCAGTGCTCGATCGCTATCAAGTTTCGCGTTGCTTAGTTTTAGGCTGGTCGCTGGGGGGCATTTTAGCAATGGAACTGGCCCTGAAATTCCCTGAACGGGTCAGCGGCTTAATCCTGGTTGCAACTGCGGCTCGGCCACGCGGCAACCACCCACCCATTAGTTGGCAGGACAATTTCTATACAGGGTTGGCATCAATCGTCAATCGCCTTTCCCCTGGCTGGCAGTGGAATATTGAGGCGTTTGGCAAGCGATCGCTCTACCGCTACCTAATTCAGCAGCACACCGCGATCGCCTACCAATATCTAGCGGATGAAGCTCTTGTGGCTTATCTAAAAACTTCACGAGAAGCTACCCAAGCTCTGACAGCCGCTTTGAGAAAAGACTATAACCGCTTGGCCGATCTAGCTCAAATTACTTGCCCCAGCTTAGTGCTAGCGGGTGCTGAAGACCGTCACATCACGGCCCAATCTAGTTGGGAAACGGCTCAGCACCTCCAACACAGTGAATGGCATTGCTACCCGAATACAGCTCACCTGTTTCCGTGGGAGATTCCTGATCAAGTACGAAAAGATATTGATCAGTGGCTCTCCCTGTATCCGGAAGCTGTGAAATGAATTGAACTCTTATTCTTAGCAGACCTCAAGGGTAGCCACAGGTTTAAAGGCAATCTTGAGCGTGACGAATCACACTCCTAAAATTGACCGCTAAGAATCCGAGACTTTCCCAGAGGAAGCTTTACCTCCAAGTCATCGGCGATCGTCAGGTCGGCAGGAGGCTTGCAGCGTTTTATTGAAACGCGAATTCCTTGAGCACCTTCTTGCTCCAAATCTTCAACGTAACCAGATTTGGCAGCTTGAGCCTCTTGAGAACTGAGGAATGGCCCAAAATAGTAAGTACACCGAGGTTTGTCGGTCACTATCTCAACCCAAAAAGCGAGCCCAAGAGTCTCTAGAAGACTGATCAAAACTTCTTTCATGATTCTTTTTCTTTGCCGATTACCAACGTTTTACGGGGTGCTACGCGGGCTTCTACCATCGTTATTATTCACACTTTGTTATACTCTGTTGCATTTCTTTTTTCAATTCCTTCTTTATTAGGCAAATTCGCGAAATCGAAGGAAGTTCCATGCCGCTGTCGGTAAATTTCATAGAGCACCATGCCTGCGGCTACAGAAGCATTGAGGCTAGGAGTTTTTCCGGCTAGGGGAATTGAGACTAAAACATCACAACACCGCTGCACCGCCAAACTTAAACCTTCCCCTTCTGAACCAATAACCAACACGATCGGGCCAGAAAACTTCACCGCTGGAATAGGCTGACTAGCCTCAGCAGCAGTACCGTAAATCCAGAATTCCGCAGTTTTAAGTTCTTCTAGAGCACGGGCCAGATTCACTACCCTAGAAACTGGAAATGTTTCTAAAGCGCCTGCTGCTACTTTCTTCACAGTCGAGGTGATGCCCGAAGCTCGGCGTTGCGGGATCACTAAGCCTTGTGCTCCTAGGGCTTCTGCCGTCCGAATAATGGCTCCCAAATTGTGGGGATCTGTAATGCCATCTGCTACAACCAACAAGGGTTGAGTCGTTGCGGCTTTGGCTCGGTCGATCAAATCGCCTAACTCTACATACTCATAAGGTGCTACCTGGGCAACGACACCTTGATGATTTGCCCCCGGAACTAGGTAGCTGAGGCGTTGTGGCTCTACTTCATCAATAACGGTGCCGTTGGCTTTTGCTTGCAGTAGGACTGTATGAAAACGGGGGTCGTAGCGCAATCGGGGAGTAATCCAAATCCGATTGAGTTGGCGCTGGTTTTCCAGTGCTGCCAGCACTGGGTGCCGACCATAGATCAAGTCGTTCTCTTCCGACTCAGTATCAGGTCTGGTTGAGGTCTCGCCAGTGCCGCGATCGCGCCCTTCAAAGCTCCGCTCACGTCCTCCAAAGTTGCGGTCACGCCCTTCAAAGCTACGCCCGCGGCTCTCATTACGATCGCGACCCTCTGTACCTCGATTGCGATCTCCAAAGTTGCGATCGGATCTTTCCTTGCGCTCACTGCTTGCAAAATTACGATCGGGTCTTTCCTTGCGCTCACCACCTGCAAAGTTGCGATCGCGACCCTCTGTACCTCGATTGCGATCTCCAAAGCTGCGATCAGGTCTTTCACTGCGTTGGGGTTTTTCCCCGCGATCGCGGCTTTCAAAATTGCGGTTAGGCTGATCTGAACGTTGCCGAGGCGGTTTAAAGTCGCCACCTACCGAGGGTCTAGCTCTAGGTTCTGATCTGTCTGCGCCTCTGCGATCGAGGTCTTTTCCGACAGGGCGATCGCTAGCTGGTTTTGCACGCAAACGAGGACTCTGGCTGCGAGAGGCATCCTTCGGGGTCGGTCGGCGGCTCTTGTCTCCTGGCTTGTCTCTTGAGGGGCCTTGAGACTGGGAACCCTTGCCCTCATCGGCTCTACCCCGGTCTTTAGAGTAATTCTTCTTGGCAGCCATATTATTCTCTCAATACTTTGAAAATTTATATTCTGGAGCTTTACTTTAAAGTTCCCCTAGAGTCTGGGCTCATTATCTTGACCGAGGGGGAGCTACTCCTCTAGCGTTGGGTCTAGTTTCAATTGAGCCAGCAAGTAAGCCAAGCGTTGAGGATTAGTGAGGTACAAATAGCCCATTAACGCTTCCAAACTGGTTGCTTGCTGATAAATTCCTGGATCAACTCGCTTAGGTCGCCCAGAAGCAGCGTTACGTCCTCGTCGCAGGATTTCTAACTCTTCGCTGGTCAGTAAAGCCTCTAGCGATCGCAGATGTTGAGCCTGGCTTTCTGCTCTAACCTGTGCCACGACTCGATGATGATAGCTTTGTAAGCGCTGCGGGGGGACAAGATATAAAGCGCGAATATACAGTTCGTAAACTGCATCTCCTAGATAGGCTAACGCCCCAGGAGAAATGCCTTTCATTTGTGCGGCTGACAGTGCGATAACGGGCAGAAGGTTAACTGGGCTAGCCATGTCTTGAGCTGCCTGAGCATCCAAAATTTCTACGCAATCTTCCTCTGCTTTCACAGACAGCTTCTACCTTGTCAGTTGGATTCTTTGAATTCTACGGAAGCGCTATCTCCCATCATAAGTCTCATCAGTTAGCCCATTGATCTGCTGTAGCACTGTCAGTTTCTCAGAATGACAAGTTCTCAGAATGACAAGCTATCCAGTTAAGTCTGGATAGCTTGGTGGCATGACTTTCTGCATGAGTCAAGCTGACTTGACGTTCTCTAAGGCGACATCAACTGAAGGTTGCAGAGCCAAAAACTGCTCTAGACGAACTAGCTTCACAGTTTGGGTCACCCTAGGATTGGTGACAATCTGCAAGGTACCTTCGGTGGCTTGTGCCTTTTTGGCTAGCTGCACCAAAGCACCCAGTCCAGAACTATCGACAAAATCAATCTGGGAAAGATCCAAAATGATATGCTTTGGGCCTTCCTCAACGAACTTCGTGAGCACCTTACGAAAGGTAGGCTCAGAAAAGGCATCTAATAAGCCCGTCAAACGGAAAAGTTGGCAAGTATCTCTGACTTCGCGTGTGCCTCTAAGGCTAACAGTCAGGGTGAGTGGCTCAGGAATAAATCCCTCCTACACAAAAAATGTCCACAATTTGAGGCTCCAGTATACACTTTAGCCAGTTTTAAGGACAACTCATGCCAGTATAATTCTTAGCCCCATGCTTGTAACTCCAATTTTGTAACTTTAAGCTCCCTAAGGGGTTGCCTCGGCTGCTACGGCTGTAGAGCGATCGCTATTCGCCTTAACAGCTTGCATGGACTGAACAAACTGCTCAAACAGATAGTCTGCATCATGAGGGCCAGGGCTGGCTTCGGGATGGTACTGCACTGAGAACAGAGGTAAGGATTTGTGACGGAGACCTGCCACAGTGCGATCGTTAAGGTTGAGGTGAGTAATTTCCACATCAGCATCTGGCAGAGAGGCGGGATCGATCGCAAAGCCATGATTTTGACTGGTAATCTCGATTCGCTGCTTTAAACCCGCAGGTTGATTTAACCCGCGATGGCCGAACTTCAGCTTGAAAGTTTCTGCCCCTAACGACAACCCCAAGATTTGGTGACCCATGCAAATGCCAAAAATAGGTTTTTGACTAGTTAAGAGTGCCTTGGTCGTGGCAATTCCTTCGGTCACTGCCGCTGGATCACCCGGTCCATTCGAGAGGAAAATTCCGTCTGGATTGTATTTCATGATTTCGTCTGGAGGAGTATCCGCCGGAACCACAACCACACGGCAACCATAACTCGCTAGACGACGCAAAATGTTGCGCTTAATGCCGAAGTCGAGTGCAACCACAGTCAATAGGGGCGAACTACTCTCGTCATTCTGAGCGCCGGGGCTAAACTCCCACACTGAAGATGTGGGGTCAGACCATTCGTAAATAGCGGAGGTAGTAACTTCGCTCACCAAGTTGAGTCCAGCCATGCTAGGTGCGTTTTGTACCTGCTCCAATAGCTCAGTGGGGTCAAGAATCTCGGTTGAGATGGCGCCATTCATGGCCCCAGCGGAACGAAGCTTGCGAGTCAGAGCGCGGGTATCAATGCCATAAATGCCTGGAATGTTGTGTTCCTTAAGGTAGTCCGGAAGGGATTGGGTCGATCGCCAATTGCTAGGACGTGGGCAAATATTGCGAGCGATCGCCCCTCGTACCTGAGGCCGTGCAGATTCATCATCTTCAGGGTTTACGCCAGTATTTCCCAACTCAGGATAAGTGAAGGTAACAATTTGACCGCAATAGCTGGGATCGGTCAAAACCTCTTGATAACCTGTCATGCCTGTGTTAAATACAACTTCGCCAATGGTGGTCCCAGGCGCACCAAAAGACCATCCCCGGTAAACTGAACCATCCGCAAGAACTAAAAGAGCAGGTTGAGGGGCAGAAAGAGCCATAGAAGTCTAGATAGGAGAACCTTGAAAACTGATACTTGAGACGTGATACTTGCAGGACGCTATTATCCCATGCTCAATTGTAAGTGTCGTATCGAAAACTGCCGAATACGGTTGGCATAGTTGTTGCAATAGTCGTTGCGATAGTCGTTGCGATAGTCGTTGCAAATTATTAAACGCTTGCTTCCGCAGGGACGAGCACTTTTAGTGCCTGTTTCACCACTTGGAACGTCACGGGCAATTCCCCAATCTGATGCCCATCAATATGAACAGGTAGCTTGGCGATCGAAGTGAGACGCACCTTTGCCACTTGGTAAGTTTCAATCTTGGGGCTGTAGTAGTACTGCCCGCGACTAATGGACCAAAAATGGCGCACGAGTTCCCATTTGCTAAATTTTCGGTAAACGCTGACGGTCAGCAGACCATCATCCATAACTGCATCAGGGGCAACTGTAAATCCAGTTCCATAATAGGGGCCGTTGGCAATTACAACTAGCAAGGCTCGGAGCTGAAATTCACTACGAGTTGCGAGCTGACGGCGCAAAAATCGTTTAGGGAGGGCGGTGCGAATCATTGCTTTTGCCAAGGGACGATCTAACTCGATTCTTAGCCGTTGAGGTTGATAACCAATTGCTAAGCGAGCAGCTTGCAGCATGCGTCCCCATTGCCCACCCTTTACCTCTTCCCCTAAAGGAAACAGCGCGGCATCCAGCCCCACTCCAGCCGCCTCAAAAAAGTAGTGCTCATTGTCGTCATTGGCTTGCCCAACATCAATAGTCTTAATTTGCCCTTGGGCGATGACTTGACAGGCTTGGGCCATATCTGTGGGTATGTTGAGACTACGGGCAATGTTGTTGTAGGTGCCGATGGGGACTATGCCCAGGGGAATCGGAGCGCGAATTAACCCTTTAGCAACTTCGCTGACCGTACCATCCCCACCTCCTACGATCACCATGTCATAGGCTTCTTCCACCGCTCGTTGGGCTAGCAGGGCTGGAGATTCGTCTGGTTTGGTGAAGGCAAGGTCAGCCCGAATGTCTTCTGCTTCCAAGGCCGCTAGGAGATCGGGCAACTTCATGGGATTAGGCTCATCAGTCCCGGAAACCGGATTCATGATCAAACTTGCACGCTTCACTGGCTTAGTCCCACTTCGATGTTGTGATCCATACAAACTATGCGGTCAATACCAACTAATTTCTGCACCGTTTGAGTTCAATGTAGCTAATTCAAGTTTGATACCGATCGCTTACCTAGGCACTTTGTCTTTTGAGTGAGCGATCGCTCAGTACGGAATCAGAGTTAGAGTCGCTGAGTTTAAAGTGGAAGAGTGAAAACTGAAAATATCTAGCTTGTAGACTTTAAACCATCCACGGCAGTTGTTCGCTTCCTATGCCAAAGCCTTTTTCGTCGAGAGCAATTTTGCTGATTGCATCGGCTGTCTTAACGCTGGTTAGTGCAGCTTGTAGCGATTCATCGATTAAATCCTCCACGCAGAGCCAGTCAGAGCCTACCCCTGCCTCAACTACTGGAGCGATCCCCTCCTTACCCACTGACCCCTCCCCAGTCGTAATTGCAGAGCCTACCCCTCCGCCCACTCCACAAGTAGACCCTTTTGAGTTTGCTCTCGATCGCGCTGCGAGTGCCGCTAGTATTGGAGCATCTGCCCAATCTCAAGATGACTGGAAGTTGGTCGTGAGCCAGTGGCAAGACGCGATCGCCCTGCTCAAGAAGGTGCCAAACTCCAGCCCTTACCAACTGCTGGTCAAAGAAAAGATCAGCGAATATCAGGAGCAACTGGCCTACGCTAAACAACAAGCCAGCAAACCAGACGGCAGTAACCAGCCAGCGCCTGAAAGTATCATTGCCCTAGCCCCCCCTCCGATGCCGCAACCTGTAGAAGCGGCTCGCTCTAATGTCGCGACTCGGCCTGCCCCACCTGCTCCCACCCAAGAACGGGTCTTTACAGCTCCGATCAAACGACGAGAAGGCGGAACTCCTGTGATTGATGTCACCTTTAACGGCAATCAAACGTTCGAAATGATTGTCGATACAGGCGCAAGCGGCACCTTGATTACTCAGCAAATGGCGATCGCAATGGGTGTCAAACCTGTGACTAAAGCTTTGGTAGACACAGCCAGCCAGAAAGGGGTTGAAATTCCTGTGGGCTTTGTGGATTCTATTGAGGTAGACGGGGCAGTGGCTAGAAATGTATCAGTCGCGATCGCGGGGCCTGATCTAGGTACAGGGCTACTCGGTCACGATTTCTTTGGCAACTTTGATGTCACTATTCGACGGGATATGGTTGAATTTCGAGTGCGATAGTTGGCCCAACTTTTAACTCTATTGGGTTTAATTTTTTATAAGGAAACCTAAAATCAAACCAACATCAGCATGGCTGTTATTCCTGCTGCTAAAGGCTTGCATCGACCGACCTGAAGAGATTTCTGTGTCGCTAGTGAGTATTTACTACCTACGAGGATTTTCTGGAAGCTTGGTATAGTTTTTTCTAGTTAGATTGCTCCGTTTACCGCAGGGTAATCAAGCTGTTTCGCCCGCCATCAGAGTTTTTTGGTTTGGTATGCAACTGAATTTCGATTATGCAAAGCTGAAACATGCTTTGATCTCTGCTACAGCTCAAGCATTTGCCCAGTTTCAGGAAGTTGCCCAAACTGAGTCTCCCTACGTTTTTGGCCTCTACATTTGCCGAGAAGGCACCTCTATTACACCGACCGCCAATACAGAGGTAGGGCTGACTTGGCTGTCCCAAGAATATGCTCGGAAGTACGGAAAGCCGAGAAATTTGTATCAACAAAGTTTGCGCTGGTCGCCCTGGGACTGGGCCTACCACACTCAAGGCCAAGCCTTTTATGCTGAGGTGGAAGACCTTCTAGAAAGTACTTGGTCTGAGGCAGATTGCCGATACTTTCTAGAAGCTGAAAAAGTGTTTCAGGTTTGCCGAGAAGCTTTAGCACAACTCGATCGCGGAGCTATTTTTGGCACAGGTCGCGGGCGTGAAGCGCTACTGCTCAATTTGTTCAAAAGCGACCAAAGTCAGGCCCAGCTCTTGCAAGAAGCTCGCTACCTTAATAGCCCCAAGGCTTGCGATCGCTTTGCCACCGAACTGCACCAAGGACAAACCGTTTTCTTTCAGAAATCCCGTTAGGCGAAACCCTTAGGCAAAAGCTGAGGTGCCAAAATCAGGAGGAACATCCTGCCAGCGTCCTTGCCCCACCGCTCGTAAGGCTTCCTTCAAATCCACGTCTCCGGTGTAAATGGCTCGACCCACGATCGCCCCTGTCACCCCGGAGGGTTCTAGCGCCAGTAAGCTCAATAGATCGCTCACCGAACTGACGCCACCTGATGCAATTACAGGGATGGCGATCGCATTGGCTAATTCCCGTAGCGCGTCGATATTTGGCCCTTGCAACGTACCGTCACGGTGAATATCGGTGTAGATAATTGCAGCCGCGCCCAGTTGGGCCATACGCTGTGCCAACTCTGTGGCTAAGACTTCTGAAGTTTCGAGCCAACCACGAGTTGCTACCTTGCCATTGCGGGCATCAATCCCCACCACAATCTGACCGGGAAATTCTTGACAGAGCTGTGCTACTAGATCTGGTTGCTCCACGGCCACAGTGCCTAAAATGGCGCGTTGCACCCCTGTGGCTAGGAGATTGGCTACGCTCTGGCGATCGCGCAAACCACCCCCCACTTGAATGGGCACATCTACCGCTTGTACAATGGCCTCGATCACTGGCAAATTGACCGGATGCCCAGCTTTGGCTCCATCTAAATCAACCAAGTGCAATCGAGGTGCGCCTTGTTCCGCCCACTGCCGCGCTACTGCAACTGGATTCTCATCAAACACTTGTGATTGGGCGTAGTCGCCCTGGTACAGCCGAACACAGCGACCTTCTAGCAGATCAATGGCTGGAATCACATCCATGACTTCACTATCCCTTACCCGTAAACACCAAACTTGCTGCAACTCAGGGTCGCGATCGCGCTACCGAGTTCTTTCCTATTGAAGCAGGTTCAGTTCTCTTCAGGAGCGGCAGTTATAATGACCGCGATCGCTCACGTAACTCAATTAGTTCGTTTCATTTAGCTCTTGCCCTGGCAACGTCACTTTAAAAATGACTTGATTTGCTCGACTCTCAACTCTAATCTGGCCATTGAGCAGTTCTACCAGCTTCTCTACTAAAGCTAGCCCCAAACCTGTACCCCCCTGTTTCCAAGGGTCATGGCTGGGGACTCGATAAAACTTCTCAAAGATGTGAGCTAAGGCTGACTCAGGAATTTCACAACCAGAGTTTTGAATCGTGAGTTCGATTTGATCTGACTCTTTAAATCTAGAAGCTAAAGCGATCGCCCGTGCACTCACGACGATCTCGCCCCCCATTGGGGTATATTTGCAAGCATTATTCAGCAGTTCTGCCACAATGCGCTCTAAACCATTCTCCACTGAGAGCAGGGGTGGGAGATCCGCTGGGATGTCTAGCTTCAAATTTTGTTGGCGTTCTTTGGCTCGTTCTTGAAAGGGTGCCAAGATGCAGGGGAGCCAGTCTTGTAGCTGCAAACTTTCTAGCTCTACCGAGACAGCCCCCGCTTCCAACCGCTGAAAGTCTAGTAGATCGTTGATGAGTTCTATTTCGCGATCGCACTCGTTGCTCAAGATTTGCATGTAGCGATCGCGTTGCTCTGCATGTTTAGCCACCTTCAACATCTGAATTGCCATTTTGATGTTGGTCATTGGGGTGCGTAGTTCATGAGAGACGGTGGACAAAAACTCATCCTTGGTTCGGTTTGCCATTTCTGCCGCACACCGAGCGGCTTGATCTTGAGCCGCAGCGGCTTCGGCAACATAGCGAGCTTGAGAATTAAATAAAGCAGCTGCTGTAAAGTCTGCCAAACTGGTCATGACTCGCACATCTTCAGCATCAAAGTGGCGGTGCTGATCATGGGAGACAATCCAAATGGTGCCTAAAGGTTGGCCCTGAGCTAGCAGCGGAATCACCAATCCTTCAACAATGGTTGGTTTAGCTTGCTGAAAGTAGGTGAAATAGCGTTCGGGATAAGAATATAGCTGGGGCGCACCTCGATCTAAGCAAGTGCCGCAAGGGCTAAAGTGACGGGGAGTTGACCCTTTCTCGTAAGCTGCTAAGCCTCCTGCCAAACAGGCCCAACGAAAAATAATTTCACCAGTCTCGGTGGTCTCTAGCAAACTCACCCCTGCTGTTCCGGCGTGGCAAAGCTCCAAAGCCATCTGAACCAGTTGCCTCAGCATGGTGGAAGGCTGATCCACCATTTGTCTAGCTAAGCTGTGGAGAGCCGTATTCTCTGCCTGAAAGTTTGGCAGTCTGGAGACTGGCCCCAACAACCTGTGCGTGATCAGAATATCTTCTAAGACAATTTGCTTCGAGGACAAAGAAGTCATAGCGCACAGCAACCGACAGGCCGAAGAGATTTTGGGGTTAGGTTCCCCTTTAATTCCAGTTTGCCCTAGCTGTGAGCCGCCCAACCTAATTGATAAATGTCTTAGTCTTTCTCGGCTGGGTTTTGTAGCTTTTACGCAGAGGGGGCGAGTTCACCTAATATTTTGAATTTGATGTGATTGATCGATAGATCTCCGAGTGAAATATCAGAAAATTCGCTCAGTGGCATTCCTTGAACTTTTACGTTTTCAAAGGAGACACCTTTGGCCATTTCAGCGTGATACCAAGCCAAGCCCATAAAGAAACGGGTTGGGTAAGGGCCGCGATCGACCACATCATCTGGATTGGATTCCATGGGTAACCAGCCAAACCCCGGAATATAGAACTCAATCCACACGTGATTAAAGTCGGGTTCTAAAGGGACAAACTGATGTTCTGCGTAAGGTGGACACTTGTAGCGACCGACGGTGCGGCAAGCAATGCCATTCAAACGGGCTAAGGCTAAAATTAAGCCGACATATTCACCACAGGAACCAATGCCCCGCTCTAAGACAACATCGGGAGTATCAATATGCGGCTTGATGCCATAGGAGAGGCGATCGTAAACATAGTTCCGAATCTTCAGAACTCGTCGCAACAAATTAGTTTCTGTACCGACTGCGGCTTGGGCGGCCCAACGAATGGTAGCCGTATCCATTGCCAACTCATCATCATCTACCAAGTAGCGGGCTTGAAATTCTGGCGACAATGGTGGGGCGTTCTCCACTTCACGCGGGGCAAGCTGATACTTGATGCTCCAAACTTCTAGAAGTGCCTTCCAACCTAATAATCGCCGCTCTCCAGGCTTCAACGTGTCGAATTTGAATAGGGCCACCCGTTGCCCGTGGTGCAGTTCTTCCGTAAACGGCATCCCGATCGCTTCCACCTGCCTGACCTTTTGCCGATTGGTTTCTGCTGGCAGGGCAATCCGCCACTCCACATTTTCTAAATCCACTTCCTCTAGAGGTTGCAGTTCCTCTACATAGGACATTTCAACTAGATAGCCGTTGGAGAGGGAGTAGCGGTCGTCTTCGTAATAGTGGAAGTGCAAGGGATGGATGAACGTGCGATCGCGAATGGCGAGTTCATGGGATGGATCAGCATTGGGGTTATCGCGAATGTAGGGTTCTTCTCCGGCATAAGCGACATAGAGAATATCTTGGCCCGTGACAGGATGGCGATGAAAAGCTAAGCCTGTGGGCTGGTCAAAGGGGGTTAGGACACTGAATCGAACTTCCCCAGTTCCGCGATCGAGACAGTAAACAGTTTGCTCAATGCGATCGCTGACCCAGAGTTCTTCGTCCCGCACCGTCATGTGTTCGCTACCTACCCCCGGCGTAGGAAATCGGGTAATTTGCCGAGCTGTAGCCGCCTCAAAAATCACGATGTAACCGAGTTTTTGAGAACTCACATAAACAGTGGATTGCCAGACCGCTACTCCATCAATCTGGTAAGGCAAGGTAACAAAGTGCTGCGGGGTTAAATCTTTCAGGGTGCAATAGTAAACGCTACCGCCTCGCGTAAACCAGAGCTTGTCTCCTTGAACCGCTAAACCCGTGGCATCTAGAAAACTTGCAGTTTGATGTGCATTCAAGATGCGGGTGTCACCACTGGTCACCGTGACTTGGAGTAAATATCCCCGGACTGTATCTACTGCAAGCAGGGCATCCTCCCAGAAACTCAACCCCTCAAGGGCATAGGTACCGAAAGGGCGAATGGTCGTTAACCACGGATCGAGTTGCCCAATCGAAACAGGGGATAGCTGAGTAGATGGAGGTGGTTCAAGCGGCATAGGTGCAGGTTTTTCAGCAATGGCTCCCTCATCATAAACAAAACCTTTTAGACGTAACCGTATCCCAGCACTACTCTCTCGGCAGAATTTGCAATCTCGTACTCCAGACACTTGTACTCCCGTGGTGTCCCAGAGACGATCAACTCAGGATCATGAGGCAAATCATTCCTGAGTTTGTTCATCCTCTAGCTATTTTGGCCATCTATGAATCAGCGCGCTCTATTACTAGTCAATCGTCAGGCTCGTCGGGGTCAGGAGACCCTTACCCAGGCAATTGAAGCCTTGCAGGACTGGGGTCTAGATTTAGTGGAGGAATCAACCGCTGATCCTCAGCATCTACCTGATTTGATTCGGAGCTATCGCGATCGCGTGGATCTAGTCATTGTAGGTGGGGGAGATGGCACTCTAAATGCCGTGACTGAAGGATTGGTTGACACTCAGTTACCGCTCGGAATTTTGCCCTTAGGCACCGCCAATGACTTAGCGCGGACGCTCTGCATCCCTACTGATCTGACTCAAGCTTGCAAAATCATTGCCCAAGGCCAAGTGCAACGAATCGATCTAGGTTGGGTGAATGGCAAGTACTTTTTTAACGTTGCGAGTCTTGGCCTCAGTGTGCAAATTACTCAGCAAATGACTAAAGAAGTGAAGCGCCGTTGGGGCGTATTTGCTTATTTGACGACTGCCATTCGGGTCGTGGGCCAGTCTCGACCCTTTTGGGCCGAAATTCGTTGTCAGGGAGAATCAATTCCGGTGAGAACGGTACAAGTTGCCGTGGGAAATGGTCGTCATTACGGCGGCGGCATGACTGTGGTTGAAGATGCCGCGATCGATGATAATCGGCTTGATTTGTATAGCTTAGAGATTCAGAATTGGTGGCAAATTATTCCCCTATTGCCAGCCATGCGGAGTGGGCAGCACATCAAGTCACCCAGGGTTCGAGCGCTAGCTGGGAAGGAATTTGAAGTGCATACTCGCAGACCGCGTCCGATTAATACCGATGGTGAAATTACCACCTACACGCCAGCTACTTTTCGGGTCGTTCCCAAGGCGCTATCAGTTTTGGTTCCCAACTCGTCGCCCCAACCAAGTTAAACCAGGAGCTAGAGTCTGCCACCTGTGACACAGAGCGATCGCTAGGTAGGGTTTCTGCGAGATCGAGGGCTGACCAATTGAGGGGCTGCTGATGCAAGGTGAGTTCTGGCATCCCCAAGCCATAGCCTTGCCCAAAGTCCACTCCTAACCCACGGCAGAACTCGATATCGGCAGTATCCTCCAAGCCTTCTGCCAAGACAGAGATGCCTAGCTCATGGGCGGAATGCAGCAAACTTTTAATTAAAACTTGCTGGAGTGGTTGCCGACTACAGCCATGCACCAGTTGGCGATCGAGTTTAATGAGATCTGGATAGAACCCAGTAAAGTAGTGATCAAACGCTACATTGCCGCAGAGATCATCTACCGCAATTCCAAACCCTTGCTCTCGAATCCAAGGAATTAATTCGCTGAGTTCTGGGCAGTTGAGTAAAGCTTCTACTTCTGTTAGCTCAAAAACAATTTGCTGAGGCCGTAAGCCTAAATCAAAAACTTGTTGAAAGTTCTGGGCTAAGGCTTGTGGGTTTTGCATGATCGCATTTGGCAAAACATTAATAAAGAAAACCTGTTCAGTCTCCAGATTTGCGATCGCTTCCAAACAAGTTTTGCGTGCTAGTTCATCAAATTCGTGAATACAGCGGCTAGAAAGCGCAGCATCTACTAACTGCTTGCCACTAAAAGCATCTCCATTTTTGCCAGTCGCTCTTGCTAAACATTCATGAGCAATCACCTGCCCAGTAGCCAAGTTAAAAACAGGTTGATATTTGAAGAACAAAGTTTGATTAATCAGAACTTCAAAAAACCAACTGTATTTAATCGATGCCGTCAAAGCACTAAGAGGCTGAGCATGGAGAAATTCAACAAGTAAGCCTTCCGAGTTCAAAGGCGATCGCGTAAAAAAACAACGAGAGAGTAGTTGGCTCTCTTCAGATACAGTTTGACCAATCTGCAAGCAAACCTCAATCAACTGCTGATCGGTAACTGCCAAATAAAGTAGTTGAGGAATATTAGGAAGCTTCCGAAAACCTAAGTCGTGCAGGCACTGCTTCACCTCTGGGTTATGCGGTTGAATGATCAGCTTAAAGGAATCGGAGAGAGCCGAGGAATCAATAGGGAACACAAACAAGGAACCTTTTTCTATCGCTGCTTAAATTTTAGGTAAGGACGTTGCATTAAGGAATGATGAAGTAGCTGAATAACGTCCTATAAAATGCGGAGGCTGCTCGTAAAGTCAAGAACTAAGCATTGGCTCTAAGGGTTCAAACTATTAAATGGGTACTAGAAGCTTTACTTATCAAAAGTGGAATGGCGAGATTAGCAAAGTCTCTCTAAGCTCAACCGATTCCCGATCGCTCAAGGTTTCATGTCCAGAGCAGAGTTAGAAGCTTGGGCAGGCTCAGAAGGGTTGACGATTGCGGTGTAGCAGCGTGAGACCACATGGAAACCAAATTTAAGCACTATGATTAAGTGCTGTAGGCGTTTTTTTATTTTCCCGT
Source organism: Trichocoleus desertorum NBK24 (assembly GCF_030409055.1). Taxonomy (GTDB): domain Bacteria; phylum Cyanobacteriota; class Cyanobacteriia; order FACHB-46; family FACHB-46; genus Trichocoleus; species Trichocoleus desertorum_B. The sequence continues at coordinate 4,680,510 of NZ_CP116619.1, forward strand.
GACTCTATCCATGGCTTCAGACTCACCGCCAGACTCTGTTGTGGCTTGGCATACCCTAGAAGCTGAGAAAGCACTAGAGGTTCTTCATAGCGATCGCGAATCTGGCTTAACGACTCAACAGGTGACAGAGCGCTTAGAACGATACGGCCCCAACGAGCTAGTTGAGTCTGCGGGCCGCAGTACCTTAGCCATCCTGTGGGATCAGTTCAAGAACATCATGTTGTTGATGCTGATGGGTGTTGCGGTCGTCTCTGCCATTTTGGATTTGCGTTCTGGCAGCTTTCCTAAAGACGCGATCGCCATTACCTCGATCGTGGTTTTGAACGCTATCTTGGGCTACGTGCAAGAGAGCCGAGCCGAAAAGGCTTTAGCTGCTCTCAAAAGTCTGGCCTCCCCTAGGGTTCGGGCGATCCGGGATGGCAAGATTGTTGAAGTCAACTCAAAAGAGTTGGTTCCAGGCGACGTCATGCTGCTGGAAGCAGGGGTTCAGGTGTCTGCGGATGGTCGCCTCCTAGAAGCGTCAAATCTGCAAGTCCGAGAATCGGCTTTGACTGGGGAAGCTCAGCCATCGACTAAGCACGCAGAAACTCACTTGCGCGAAGAAACACCTTTGGGCGATCGCCTCAACTTGGTCTTCCAGGGTACTGAAGTCGTCCAGGGGCGGGCTACGGTGCTAGTTACGAATACTGGCATGAAGACTGAACTGGGCCACATTGCCACCATGCTTCAGTCTGTCGAGGCACAGGAAACACCTTTGCAAGAGCGCATGACCCAGTTAGGGAACGTCCTTGTAGGGGGGTCGCTCGTTCTGGTGGCTTTAGTCGTCATTGGTGGCGTTATACGAACCGGAAACTTCAGCACCTTTGAGGAGTTACTAGAAGTTTCTTTGAGTATGGCCGTTGCGGTGGTTCCAGAAGGCTTGCCTGCGGTGATCACGGTGACGTTGGCCCTGGGGACACAGCGCATGGTTCGTCGGCAAGCGCTGATTCGTAAATTGCCTGCGGTAGAAACCCTTGGTTCCGTCACCACCATCTGTTCCGACAAAACCGGAACGCTGACTCAGAACAAGATGGTCGTGCAACTCGTCGATACCGAGCGGCATACTTTCCGGGTTTCTGGCAACGGCTACGATCCAGTTGGGGAGTTTCAGCTAGAGCAACAAGCTGTTTCCCCAGAACAATATTTAGAGCTACAAACTTTATTAGTCGCTTGTATTCTTTGCAACGACGCGACCTTGCAGTATGAGAAAGACCAGTGGGTCATTTTTGGTGATCCCACCGAAGGAGCGTTGCTCACGTTAGGCGCGAAGGCAGGCGTTGACAAGGCAACTTGGGCTCGTAAACTGCCACGGGTTTCCGAGTTCCCCTTCTCGTCTGAGCGCAAGCGCATGAGCGTGATTTGCGAAGCGAGTGATTACCGACCCATTACGGCTACGGCGGCAGACCCAATTCAATATCTGATGTTTACCAAGGGGTCGCCAGAATTGATTTTGGAACGCTGCACCCATATGCAGGTGGGCGATCGCTTAGAGCCGTTAAACGCAGAACAGCGAGCCGAAGTGCTAGACCAGAACAACCAAATGGCAGGTCGGGGTCTGCGCGTTCTAGGGTTTGCTTACAAACCACTGACAACTTTGCCTGCCGAAGGCTCCGATGAAGCCACCGAGAAAGAATTGATTTGGCTCGGCTTAGTGGGGATGCTGGACGCACCGCGACCCGAAGCCAAAGAAGCCGTTGCTCGTTGCCGCGCCGCAGGTATCCGTGTGGTGATGATCACGGGTGACCACCAACTCACCGCCCAGACCATTGCCCAAGAGCTAGGAATTGCCCAACCAGGCGATCGCGTGGTCAGTGGTCAAGAACTCGATCGCATGAGTTTACAACAACTCGAAGATCAAGTTGATCAAGTCAGCGTCTATGCCCGCGTTTCCCCAGAGCACAAGTTGCAAATTGTGCAAGCTCTAAAGCGGCGAGGTAGAGTTGTCGCTATGACTGGAGACGGTGTCAACGATGCTCCAGCCCTGAAGCAAGCCGACATTGGGATTGCGATGGGAATTACGGGTACTGATGTCAGCAAAGAAGCCAGCGATATGGTGTTGCTAGATGACAACTTTGCCACCATCGTCGCTGCGACTGAAGAAGGCCGCACCGTTTATACCAATATTCGCCGCTTCATCAAGTACATCTTGGGCAGCAACATTGGTGAAGTACTGACCATTGCAGCAGCTCCCTTGATTGGTCTCGGAGGGGTTCCCCTCTCGCCTCTACAAATTTTGTGGATGAACTTGGTGACGGATGGTTTACCCGCTTTGGCCCTTGCGGTTGAACCTCCAGAACCCAACGTCATGAATCGGCCTCCCCACGATCCCCAGGAAAGCATTTTTGCGCGGGGTTTAGGCTCCTACATGATCCGCGTGGGCATTGTTTTTGCGGTTCTAACCATTGCCCTGATGACTTGGGCCTACGGTTACACCCACGCACCTGGATACGAGCGCTCACCTGATACTTGGAAAACGATGGTATTTACGACCCTTTGCCTCGCGCAGATGGGCCACGCGATCGCTATCCGCTCCAACGTGCGCTTGACCATTGAGCTTAACCCCTTCTCAAACCCCTATCTACTGGGAGCTGTGACGCTGACGACGATTCTGCAATTGCTGCTAGTCTACGTACCCCCACTCCAGAACTTCTTTAATACCTTCTGGTTAAGTCCTTTAGAGTTGGCTATTTGCTTTGGCTTCAGTGCTTTGATGTTCACTTGGATCGAGCTAGAAAAGCTATTTCTCCGATGGCAGTCGGCTCGACGCGGCTAAAGGCTCCGTCCAATTGCTAAAGGTCTAATGGCTAAACTTGCTGGCTAGGGTTGGGTAGGCAAAGCCCTGCTCACACCACTCCACAAATCTAATAGAGTTCAGTAGTAGGGGTGTGCTCAGGTGCGCCCCTACAATAATTTTGAGCGATCGCTTCCTCTTTCTCAATTGCCTCTTGCTGACCGCTGACCCTAACTCATGTACCTCAAAAGCCTTCATCTGCGCCACTTTCGCAACTATCTGGATCAGCGGGTTGACTTCTCTGCCCCCAAAACTATCTTGGTGGGCAACAATGCTCAAGGTAAGTCTAATTTGCTCGAAGCAGTGGAGTTATTAGCCACCCTGCGATCTCACCGAGCCAGCCGCGATCGTGACCTGGTGCTAGATGGAGAGCCAATTGGCCAAATTGCCGCCTTGCTGGAGCGAGATACAGGTTCTATTGACCTCACGCTCACCTTACGGAGTAATGGTCGCCGCACCGTTGCGCTTAATAGTGAACCTTTACGCCGCCAACTCGACTTTCTGGGCGTTCTGAATGCCGTTGAATTCTCCAGCTTAGATTTAGATTTAGTCCGGGGTGGCCCCGAAAAGCGACGAGCCTGGTTGGATGCCCTGCTGACTCAGCTAGAGCCGATCTACGCCCACATTTTGCAGCAGTACAACCACATCTTGCGGCAACGCAATGCTTTACTCAAGCAGCGGCAACAACGCACGGCAGAACCCAGCTTGTTTTCTCCGCCGCCAGAGCCTACAGAAGCGGTAGAGGAACCAGCCACCTTAGAACTGTGGAATACCCAACTGGCCGCCGCAGGCTCTCGGGTGATTCGCCGCCGAGCTAGAGTTCTAGAGCGATTGGCTCCTCTGGCTGAGCAATGGCACCAAGCCATCAGTGGCAGCACTGAAGTTTTGCAAGTGAGATACGCACCGAACGTTGTGTTGACTGAGGACGACCCTGCTCAGGTGCAGCAAGCCTTTCTAGAGAAAATCCAGCAACGGGCGATCGCGGAGCAGCACCAAGGTACCACCCTAGTTGGGCCTCACCGAGACGAAGTGGAATTCACCATCAACCAAACCCCTGCTCGGCAATATGGCTCTCAAGGGCAACAACGCACCTTAGTTCTAGCTTTGAAACTAGCAGAACTCAAACTAATTGAAGAGGTCGTGGGGGAACCCCCTCTGCTGTTATTAGATGATGTTCTAGCAGAGTTGGACCTTAATCGCCAGAATCAATTACTCGATGCCATCCAAGACCGATTTCAAACTTTGATCACCACAACGCACTTGGGTTCTTTTGATGCTCAATGGCTAAATTCTTCTCAAATCCTAGCAGTACGGGCGGGACAAATTTCGCCTATTTAATGAAGTTAATGAAGCGATCCTGATTGATCTTCTGTAGCTTTGTAGTATTAATTACTCGATATATATGCAAATTCATCAGCCTAGGCTGTATTCACTAATTTCTATTGATCAGTTATGAAAACTGTCATGAATCAGCATGAAATCAATCAACTAGGATCTTCTCTCCAAAAGATTGATCAAACCTTAATTCGCTCTGACAAATCGAGTGGTATCACGCGATTGTGGTATCAAGGAACAGAACCTTATTTTGATGTGGTTTTTGAGCTACAAGGCCACAGTTTATTTTGGTTTCAATTTACGCTACGAGGTAAATCGCTCTCTTGGAGCCAAAATGCCAAAAACTTGCAAACAGGAACCACGAACGAACCGCAAGTCAATGACACGACTTACTACTCTGGTAGCAAATTAATCCAGACAAACCACACCATTGACCAAAAATTTGTGCAATTAGTCCGAGCAATTTTACAAACCAGGGCTGGAGAGCCTGTATTTGATCAAGCATTAACGTTGCTGGACTCACAAACTCAGAACTGATGCCTTGCCCTGGTAGTGCGATCGCTCTTTAAACTTGCAGTTTTCAATCAGGGCTGGACGACGTACTGAGACGGAATTTTCTCAGCTTGGCCCGACGCTACTAACGCTTGGTAAATAAAGGCCGCAGCATCCGCACGAGTTGCTTTTTCGTTAGGCTCTAAGGTGTTTGGTTGCGGATAAGATACTGCCAAACCAGCCTGCGTTGCTGCTGCTACTGCCCCCGTCGCATATCCCGGAATCTGCGCTGCATCTTGGTAGGTCTGCAACACCTGGGGAGGAGATGCAGGACGAGGGAACCCTAAGCCATTGGCAAGAGCAACCAAGGCTTGCACTCTAGGAATTTGTTGAGTGGGCTGAAAAATGTTGTTGGGATAACCCGCCAAGAAACCATTGCGAGACACCTCCTGAATGGCATCACTGGCCCAAAACTCTGAAGCTACGTCTTTGTAGTTAACTGCTGCTAGGGCTGGCGGTTTGTCGAAGGCTTTTTGCAGCATTGCTGCATACTCAGCTCTAGTTACTGGAGCGTCCGGTCGAAACGTGCCATCCGGAAAGCCACTGATAATACCCCGCTCGACTAAACCTGTAATGAAGGGATAAGCCCAATAGTTAGCTGAAATATCCGAGAAGCCTACTGGCTCAGCGGCATCTGGAGTAGGGCTAGGCGTAGGACTGGGGGTAGGACTAGCGGGTGCTCTGACTGCAAACGGCACCGGAACTACAGTAGATTCGGCTGGGGTAGGCGCAACCAAAGGACTCGGTTGAGTTGGGTCCGGATCTGGTGCTACGGTTCCTGCAACTGGACTAGCAGGATCGGTCGGGGTAGCGGTAGGCGTTGGGGTAGCGGTAGGCGTTGGGGTAGCCGAAAGGTTACCGAGATTAAAGCTTTGTCCTGTTCGGCCTAGTGACCAGAACAAGATACCGCCAATGACACTAAAGGCGAGGAAAATGCCAATAAACTCATCAAATCCCAGAGGATCTCTGGGCGATGGCTGAGGATCAGGGGGCAGCGAATTGGTCATCTTAGCTCCAACAGTGCCAAATGCGCGAAGTTTGGTTAGATTCTACGCCCAATTTATAACCGCGATCGCAGTCTATGGCAATTAGTCGCAAGTTAGAGAAAAATTTTATGAATGATGCCTAGGAGCCTTAGAGGGTGTTTGAAAAGTCGGGTAAACAGTAGAAAAGCTCACTCAGTGTAAGCTGCGAATACGAAAGAACACAGCACCGAGTGAGCTAGATGGGTAAATCCTATCCCAGTAATCTGACCCGTGCCGAATACGAATTTCTCAGTGACCTGATTCCAGAAGCAAAACCCGGTGGTCGCCCACGCAGCATCGAGATGTGGGCAGTTCTCAATGCCATCTTCTACGTCCTAGTCGAGGGGTGTCGTTGGCGAGCGTTGCCGGGAGACTTTCCGGCATGGCAGACGGTGTATACCTATTTTCGCAACTGGCGCAAGGACGGCACTTGGATTGTGATTCATGACCGCTTACGTGAGTGGACGCGCATCGAAGTGGATCGCCAGCCCAGTCCCTCTGAAGCGATCCTCGACTCGCAAAGTGTCAAAACGGCGGCAGGGGTGAGCGAACAGGTGGGATTTGACAGTGGCAAAGTGATCAAGGGGCGCAAGCGGTTTATCAGTGTCGATACCTTGGGACTGGTGCTGCGTGTGTTCGTGACTGCTGCCAGTGTGGGAGAACGAGCAGGGGGCAAACGGGTACTCAAGCGGGTCAAACGGATGGACAAAGCTGTGTTTCGTCTAACCACCATTTGGGTCGATGGTGGCTTTGATGGCGCACCGTTCCTAATGTGGGTGATGGACGTTTGCCGTTGGATTATCCAAGTGGTGCTGCGACCTGAACAAACCAAGGGGTTCGTGCTGCTCAAAAAGCGATGGGTGGTGGAGCGGACATTCGGTTGGTTGATGCACTGTCGTCGTCTAGTGCGTGACTATGAGTTATTGCCAGAGACCTCAGAGACATTAATCTATCTGGCAATGATTCGGATAATGGTCAAGCGATTGGCGTAAACTTTGACTCGTTACAACTTTTCAAACACCCTCTTAGAGGATGCGATCGCAAATCCTACCTTGGTCGTACTGTCGTCTTGGCTTGCGTGAGGTTGGGGGTCAGATGGGAAATGCTCTTCAAGAATGGCAGAAACGGTTTCAGGATGAACGCGGGTATAGCGGGTTTTGTCAGGCATCACGACCATAGCGGGGCCTGCCTTGCATTGCTTCATGCAACCCGTGCCCTTAACCGTGACTTGATCCGTTAGACCGCGATCGCTTAGTTCCGACTCCAACGCCTGACACAGCGCTTTTGCACCCCGTTTCATACAGTCTGATTTTTGGCAAATTAAAATCGTTGCTTTACCGGAGGCAGGGGCTGCTTTGGATGGAGCCACCGGAGCCGTTTCACCGGGTACAGCAGGGTGAATTGCGTAAGCTTTGAGCTTAGGAAATCCCGTTTTAGAGTCCAGCTTTTTCTCGCCCGTAATCCGAATCCAATCGCCTGGGTTTAATACTTTGCCTTTAGCGATAAAGGAAGAAACGACACTAGCTCGCGACTCTTTAGATAGTTTGATGCAAACCTCACCTTCAGGGGTAGCCACTTGGATGCGCTTAAATTTGTAGCCATCTTCCATTTCAAAGCCGAGGAAACGCCCTTCTAAGCTGAATTCTGAAAGCTGGTCGTACTTGGACTTACCCATGATGAGATCCTAAGGTTTGCTAGGTTTACTTTTTTCTTAAAACTGCTCTTAAAGCTGCTCCATCAAAAATATAGAAGCTTGATTCTGTTTCGCTAAATTTTCATAGGTATTGTTGCTTATTACATCAACCATAATGTTGATTTCGTTGTGAGCCTAGTGTGAATCTATGCCTCCAGTTGCCAACAGAGATCCAACCAGTCGATTAACTCATTGCGAGAACCTGTTAGCTGCTGGATAACGCTGCGGAGTTGAACTGCGTCTCCGACCGTTTGAACTTCTACCGACAAGGTGCCATCCCCTGCACACCAACACTGAACGCCTAGCTCCTGTAACCGTTGGTAAGCTTGCCAGCGATCGCAACGGGAAACCTGGATAACTTGACCAACAAGGGAGTTGAGGCTGGATGAGTTCATAAGTTGCCTTCCTAAATGCAAGGGATTCTTAGTTGCAAAAGCTAGAGAAATCGAAACAGTAAGAGCCAGTGCTGCAAAGGAGTTGCAAGTAGCTGTGAGATGAAGTCTGCTAGTGAGTAAATACGGATAGCATCAGTGAAATTTCGGATTGAGACTAAGGGATCGCGGTCAGGTGCTGTAATTAGATTGCCCAAGATTGAGCTAATGTGATTGATCAGTTTTGGTAATCAATGGTTGGATTTGCTCAGTGGGTTCTGACTAAGACTCCAGATTATTGAGAATAATAGTCAATAACTTCGTTAAAAACAATATAACAAAAACTGTGTACTTGAAAACTCTTTTCATTAAGAATTCATTTACGGTGTCTTTCGAGACAGATTTGAGAGCAGCAAAAATTGGGCAGTGATGGCACTGTCCGGAAGGCGATCGCTTACAGTAAGCTGCTTTCGGCCTTAGTCTGATTTTCGTTGGGTGAGTTTAAGGCTCAATTTCAAGATTCAACACATAAGCGCCGAGCTGCACTTTTTCAGACCATAACTCATACTCAATCCGCAAACGGTGCGGCAAAGCTTTGCCTTCTAGCTTTAAGCTCCGGGTGAAATTCCGCAGACGCATTTGACCACTGCCGCTGAGCAAATCACTTTGTAGCCAATAACGGCTCATGCCATAAACGCCTTGCTCCCAAAAATGGCGGTAGCTAAAGCGGCCATTGCTTTGCATGGTCATGATGACGCGATAGGGCGAAATTTCTAGCCACAATAACCGAGGTCCAGGGGTCGGTGGCAACGTCTCATGGCCCGGACTACCCAAACCTAAAGCTGGGGCATCCGCCCTTTCAACAGCAATAGCTTGGTCTTGGATCATCGGTTCAGTTAACAACAAATGAAACCGTTCTTGATCCTTTTGGTAGAGTGTGGCGGCAGCTTCAACCACAGACCAGATGGGTAGATCTGTGGACACAAAGGATAAGCAAACAGGCTTGCGATGATGCGTCAGCATGAAGTGTGAGGAGTGTGAGGAGAGCGCAATTTCGGATAGGTAGTAATCACTCAGCCCTAATATCTAAGGAAAGCGGTAGGATTACTACGCAGTTCTAGGTCAGTCTATCTCAATGCCAGCTCCGATCGTAACGTTGACAACCACAGAAAATCAGCATCAGCTCACAATTGCCCAACCGAATTCAGGTCTTTCTTTGCAGGGTCGAGTGCAGATTCCTGGCGATAAATCTATCTCTCACCGAGCTTTGATGTTGGGAGCTTTGGCCGAGGGAGAAACGCAAATTCAAGGATTACTCCTAGGCGAAGATCCTTGCAGTACCGCGAGTTGTTTTCAAGCAATGGGAGCAGAAATCTCGGAGCTGAATACGGAGCTGGTGCGCGTGCGGGGGATTGGCTTAGGCAATCTGCGAGAACCCGCCGATGTTTTGAATGCAGGCAACTCTGGCACCACTTTGCGGCTGATGCTGGGGATTTTGGCTTCTCACCCTGATCGCTTTTTTACGGTGACTGGAGATAGCTCCTTGCGATCGCGCCCTATGTCCCGTGTCGTCAAGCCACTGCAACAAATGGGTGCCCAAATTTGGGGTCGTCAAGGGGGAGCTTTAGCGCCATTAGCAGTGCAAGGCCAAGCCCTCAAGCCTACGCACTACCATTCGCCCATTGCTTCGGCTCAGGTCAAGTCTTGCATTCTGTTGGCAGGACTCATGACTGAGGGCCAAACCACTGTCACTGAGCCTGCCCTCTCCCGTGACCATAGTGAGCGCATGTTGCGGGCGTTTGGCGCTGAGTTAAGTGTCGATCCAGAAACCAAGAGTGTCACCGTTACGGGGCCAGCTCGTCTACGAGGCCAAACCGTAGTTGTCCCTGGTGATATTAGCTCTGCCGCCTTCTGGCTAGTGGCAGGCGCGATCGTCCCAGGTTCCGAACTGTGGGTAGAAAATGTGGGGGTAAATCCGACTCGCACTGGAATTCTAGAGGCTCTAGAAATGATGGGAGCCGACATCACCCTGGAAAATCAACGCATTGTAGCAGGAGAACCAGTCGCTGACTTACATGTGCGGCATAGCGTCCTGAAAGCTTGTGAAATTAAAGGAGACATCATTCCCCGCTTAATTGATGAGATTCCAATTTTGGCAGTCGCCGCCGCCTTTGCTCAGGGCACCACCATTATTCAGGATGCAGAGGAGCTACGGGTCAAAGAGAGCGATCGCATTGCGGTAATGGCAACTCAGCTCAACCAAATGGGGGCGCAAGTGACCGAGTTGCCAGATGGTTTAGAAATTACGGGTGGTGTTCCCCTCAAAGGTGCCGCAGTGGATAGCCACACCGATCATCGGATTGCCATGAGCTTAGCGATCGCCGCTCTCAATGCCACGGGCACCACCACCGTTCACCGAGCTGAAGCCGCCGCAATTTCTTACCCCAACTTCACGACCACTTTGCAGGAGATCTGTCACTCTCTATAGATCTTTGAGATATAAATCTTGAGATCTTGAGTGTCGATTCAGATTTGAGCAAACTAGTCTGGGCAAACTAGCTCTAGCTTTTAGAGACCTCTAGCTTTTAGAGACAATGGAGCGATCTAGCTGACAAACTCAGCGATCGCTTTTTTTTGACTTAAACAGCAGCAAAATTTCTAAAGTTGAAGTTAGGTTAAAGTTAGCAGAAAACCGCCACTCGCTATTAGCTAATTATCAAGCTAGTCAATAATTAATCTAGCTCTTGAAGGTATTTAGCTACCGATTAAATGTCAATATTTTTTGTTTCTGCGCTCAAGTAATAACTGTTAGCAATCAATAGTGTGACAGTTCCGAAATCATAGAGTTTACTTAAGGTAAGCCATCAATAAATCTGATGTATAAATTAGTTTGAATTGATAGTTGAACTTTTTAAAGCCATACTACGTAAGTATTCAGCGATCAATCAGCACTGCTAACCTCTGTATTGCTTAGGATGCCACTCAGGCTATCTACTGACATTATGTAAAAGGATCATGACAGCCTGAAACAACAGTTTAATTATTTTTTAAGGAATAATTTGGTCGAATTATAGGTTTCCAAACTCAAACCAGTCTCAGAATTTTTACTTAGCTTGGCAGTTGTTTAATAACATCATGACGAAAATTCTTGTAATCGAGGATGATCAACCAGTTCGGGAAAATATCGTAGAGCTATTAGAAGTCGAAGAGTTCGATGTCATCGGGGCAGAAAATGGTTTGCTTGGCGTACAACTGGCCCAGAAGCATCTACCAGACTTGGTTCTCTGCGATGTCATGATGCCAGAGCTAGATGGCTATGGAGTGTTAACCGCTCTGCGGGCAGATCCGAGCACTGCTGCGATTCCGTTTATCTTCTTGACGGCCAAAGCTGACAAAACTGACCTCCGCCAAGGCATGAACTTGGGAGCTGATGACTATTTGACCAAACCCTGTACTGCTGATGAGTTGTTAGAGGCGATCGCTGCACGGTTGCAAAAACAAGCAAGAGCGACTCAGCAGTATACGGCGGCTCTCAACCAAGCCCAAGAACAGCTGAACCAGCTAATCCGGCATGATAGCCTCACAGGTTTGTCTAACCGCTTGGCCCTGCGAGAACGATTTAGCGTCATTCTCGCTCAATCGACCCAACCTGAACCGATAGTGCCAGTTCTACTGGTACATCTAAATCGGTTTAACCGCATCAACGATACTTTAGGCTACTTACTGGGAGATCTCTTGATCCAAACAGTGGCGGCCCGAATTCTGGAGTGCGTACAACCCACAGATACAGTCATTCGCCTGAGCACAGAACAATTTGTTGTACTTTTGCCTCACACTCAGCAAAAACAAGCAGTCGCAGATATTGCCCAAGAGATTTTAGAACGTCTATCTCTGCCTTTCGTCCTAGAAGGGCAAGAAGTTTTTGTGAGTACAAGTATTGGTATTTCTCTCTATGCCGAAGATGCCGACAACATTGACGCTCTGATCAAACAGGCCGACGCGGCTATGCAGAGTGCTCAAAAACAAGGAGGCAACCACTACGAGTTTTATGCGGCAAGCATGAATCTTGGCTCGCTCAATCAACTGCTGCTAGAAGCAAACCTCCGGCATGCTTTAGAACGCTTAGAGTTTCAGGTTTACTACCAACCCAAGGTGAGCTTGACGACTGGAGAGATTGTCGGAGCAGAAGCGTTGATTCGCTGGTTTTCTCCCACCCAAGGCTTCATTTCACCTGCCGAGTTTATTCCTTTGGCGGAAGAAACGGGGTTGATTGTGCCCTTAGATGAATGGGTGATCACAACTGCATGTACTCAGGTTAGGCAGTGGCAGATAGCCGAGTTTCCCCCATTGCAGGTTGCGGTTAACTTGTCAGGGTTACAATTTCACCAAACTAATCTGGTCGAACGAGTTACCCAAATTTTGCACCAAACTCAGCTAGACCCGCAGTATCTAGAGCTGGAGCTGACGGAAGGGGTGATTATGCAAAACACTGATGCGACGGTTCATCGGTTGGATCAGCTCAAAGATTTGGGAATTCAGATTGCGATTGATGACTTTGGCACTGGGTATTCTTCCTTAAGTTATTTAAAGCAATTCTCCTTTGACACCTTGAAAATCGATCGCTGCTTTGTCCAAAACATTAGCTGTGACTCTAAAAATGCAGCTATTACTACGGCAATGATTCAGATGGCTCATGATCTGGAACTGAAGGTGATTGCGGAAGGTGTCGAAACTAGCTCAGAGTTAGCTTTTTTGCAGCAGCAAGCTTGTGATGAAATGCAAGGATATTTCTTTAGTCGCCCCGTTCCAGCCCATGAGTTTGAGCAGCTACTGGTCACTGGCAGGCGGCTGAGCAATTAGGTACAGTTCTGAGAGATTACGGAGGAAGTGGGAATACTGGGAAAAGCTTCGGTGAGTCCCAGGTTGGTAGCTTGTAGAGCATGTGGCAAAGGCTCAAGAATTTATGGCTTAGTTGGCAAACGTATGATGACCTCAGCCCAGATCTAAAAACTCGGCGGGGGGTAAATCGGTGGCTGCGCGATCGCCCTGCTTTAGGAGTAGATGAGTGGTACCAATCTTTTTGGCAATCACGCCAAGTTTCACCCTCCGTTGCGAAGTTTGTCTACTTCCATCTAGAGAAATATTCTGGTTTGCAAGCGGCCAGAATGTTGCCCAGCGATCGCCTAGAGGAAGACTTACGCTTAACCCTGGTTTGCTGGTTTGACTGGCATTTCACCCTTTGCGAAGATTTTGAGCAACACTTAGGGGTGGGGATTGACGACTACTTGGAACTGCAAGACCTCTCTACCATCGAAGAATTTATGATGTTCCTCAATCATCAACTGCTCTCCGTCAATCATTCCTAGGTCAGGTGACGTTAACCTAGGTTTATTGCGAGCCTAATAGTGATATGCAACGCATTGTTGTTAAGGTGAAGCCTAATATCCAAGGTGCAAAAGATTGAAACTGTGACCGATAGGAGTTTAGTCGTCCAGCTCAATAATTAATACTTAAAGCTATGTCACTCGCTGCAATTATACTCGCTGGAGGCCAAAGCTCTCGGATGGGCCAGGATAAAGCCCTGATTCCGGTGCATGGGGTGCCTCTGCTGCGTCATGTTTGTGAGGTTGCTTCCGAGTGCGCCAGTGAAATCTATGTGGTGACACCTTGGCCGCAGCGCTACCGAGAGTTTCTACCTCTTGCCTGTCGCCTAGTGCAAGAACGACCTTTACATCCAGATATTCAGCCTCAAGGCCCTTTAGTGGGATTTGCTCAAGGTTTAGGGCAAGTCAAGGCAGATTGGACTTTGTTGCTGGCTTGCGATCTCCCTCGTCTGAGAGCAGAGGTTTTACAGGACTGGGCACGCCAACTAGACAGCGTTCCGGAGTCTGCGATCGCCTTTGTCCCTCGCCATACTAAAGGCTGGGACCCCTTATGTGGGTTTTATCGCCGGAGTTGCTTACCTCTCTTAAATGCTTTTGTGGGTCGAGGGGGGCGATCGTTTCAACGTTGGCTAGACCGCAATGAAGTGCACGCGATTCCAGATCCTGATAAGTCAATGCTCTTTAACTGCAATACTCCTAGTGATCTAGCAGCTTTGAGTTAGATGTGTCACCAGAGAGATGCTGGGTTCTGATATAAATTGCTAAGCTCGGTTTGGATAGAAATATTTTTAACTAAGGAGCTTAAGACTATGAGTATTGAAGATAGAGCCGAAGCTGTTGCTAAAAACATTGAAGGCAAAGTTCAAGAAGCAATTGGCAACGTTACAGGCGATCCTAAAGACCAAGCTGAAGGCCAAATCAAACAGCAACAGTCTGCCGCTATGCACACTGTAGAAGATATGAAAGATCAGGCGAAAAGGGTAATTGATCAAGCCTAGTTTATTGATGGGCTAGGTTTTGATTAACTAGATTGAAATTTCGCTTCAGCAGAGTTCTTGAGATTCTGCTGATTTTTTATGTCAATTTTCGCCAGTGATTCTGTCCACTTGCCATTCTCGCAAAGCGATCGCCACTCCTTGTTTCAGCTCTGAGGCTACGGCTGGGGCGGTTGATAAGGCTTGTAATCGTTGATGGGCTGTTTCGGGGGCTAACTGCTTCAAGGCTGCGATCGCATGTAACTGTACTCCTATATCTGGCGTGGCTAACAGTTGAATCAGCGGTTCTACAGCGGCAGGTTCTCCGAGTTGCCCTAATCCCAAAGCGATCGCTTGTTGCGTGTGGGGTTGTTGTACAGCAGGGTGTTGGCTTGTCAGTGCTGCCAATAAAATTTCGGCAGCTTGCGGTTTGAACTCAGGCAGTTCCACTCGACCTAGGGCCGTGAGCACAGCTTGATACACTTCGTCAGATCCTAGCTGCAAGGCTTGGCGTAAGTAGTCTAGGGCGTCAGAGTGATTCATCCAACCTAAAGCTCGCACCACTTCTAGTTGGAGGGTGACGGGAGTAGCCTGAGATTGCAACACTTGCCATAAGGCTGCTGCCGCTGCGGGAGTCCCTAACCGCCCCAAAGAAGTGGCTGCTTGTTGGCACACTGCTAGATTAAAATCCCACAGGCGATCGCGTAGGAGTGCAACCACATCTAGATCGGGGGCTAAATCTGCTCGTAAAGCCAAGCCCGCTACGGCCTCTCGTCTAACGGTAGCTGCCACATCGTTGAGCGCATTGACCAAAATGGGTGCAATCTGTGGGTCATGAAAACTACTCAAAGCCTCAATCGCAGCCGATCGCACTTCTACTTGAGGATCGTTCACCACGCTGCATAAGGGAGCAATGGTTTCCCGGCTGCGGATCTGAGCTAAGGCTTGCACTGCTAACACTCTGGATTGCTCATCGGCGAGTAGTTCTGTTAAAGCTGCGATCGCCTCAGGCCCAAAACTTGCCAAGGTAGTTGCAGCGATTTCACTCAACTCTTCTGCTTCTGTATCCTCAGCTTGCAGTAGTTGCACCAAAGCCTGGATCACCACAGGCTGATTAAACTGCCCCAAGATTCGGACTGCAAACCAACGCAGTTCTACATCGGCTGCATCGTCTTGCACAATTTCGATCAAGGGTGCAGTGATCCAATCTTCACTTTGTTCAACTTGGCTGACTGCCGTGGCTAAGGTAGGAAACAGTTTGGCGATGTCCCAGCGCGATTGAAAGTCTCCTGTGGAGAGAGCCGCGATCGCCAAATCTAGTACTTGCTTTAGCCCGACTACCGTTTGCTCATCTCCCTCAGCCTGAGGAGTCGTTTTCACTGCGGTAGAAAATTGTTGCAAATACTGATTCAGTAGCAGCCAATCGGCTTGTTGGGCCGCAGCCTGAGCTTTTTCCAAAACCTCTAACATTGTCAAATAGGGGGTATTTATGTTTTGACTAAAACCGTATTCCCTTCTAGCTTCGCCTCATAGGTTTTAAGCGGCTCTGTAGCTGGCCCTTGCAACGCTTTGCCATCAGCGGCAAACTTGGAGTCGTGGCAAGCACAGAAGAAAACTTGTTGCTCCGCCTGCCACGTTACCGGACAGGCCTTATGGGTACAGGTAGGATTAACGGCGACTAAGCTCTCAGGACTAGCAGGGTTCCGTACTACTAACAAAGGCCCGGAGGCAAACGTTGGGACGGCCAGTTCACCCTTCGAGTCTAGGGCTCCCACTGCTTGGAAGCCATCCGAGCGCGCCGCACTTGCTGGAGTTGTAGAATTCAACGCCGTTTCGTTTGGAGTCGTTTTGTCAGAGCAAGCCGCGATCGCCACTGGCAAAGAACTGGCAATTCCGCTAACGCCAACCCAAGTTAAGAAAGTACGACGATCCATTATTCAGTCTATAGAAGTTCTGCTCGTTCAATTGTCGCATACGGCTCTGAATCAGTTCCCCATTGTGAAACCCTTGCATGCAGGGTGGTTTCAAAGTGGACAAAGGAAAATCTTGAATACGATTTAACTCCCTGCACTGCCCCCTAAATCCCTCAATACTGGGGGACTTTGAGCAGGTTCCCCCCAAATTTGGGGGGCTAGGGGGGGCTGGTTCGAAATTCTTTTCTTGTATGAAACCACCCTGTTTGTGAAACCCTGGTATGGGGGTGAAGTCTCCACCCCTCTGTTTCCAATCCATTTAAGATTGTCATACAAGAACCGCATGAACTAATCAAAAAATAAGTAAATTGCTTTCAAATAGATGGCGTTTTTAGCTCGATTTAGTTCTTGTTAAATTGTCTCGGATGATGCAAATTTCCAAAAAACTGTATAGAAAACAACTTTTGATCAGCATGAAATTCATGCAGTAATTGCATTGATTGATGAATTGTGTAGTTAAAGATACAAATTTTATTTCTATGCAGAAGTTACATAAACATAGATTTTGTGGTCAGAAATTTAATTTCAAATCGAAATCTTTGATTTCGATTTGAAATTAAATTTCTTGGCTCAAAGCAGCTTTAAAGGGACTTGATTATGACGAAAGAAGCGATCGCGACTATTATTAGTGCTGCCCGCACCAAAGTAGAACTGGTTGAAGACAGCTTGCCTAAATTCCTGATTCTATCTGTATTGGCAGGAATTTACGTTGGCTTTGGAGTGATGCTGGTTTTTTCCATCGGCGCACCCTTGCATGCGGCTGGATCGCCTGCGGTTAAAGCCTTAATGGGAGCCTCATTTGCGGTCGCTTTGTCATTAGTTATTTTTGCTGGGTCTGAACTATTCACTGGCAATCATATGTTTATGACCATTGCCAGTCTCGCTAAACAAGTCAGCTGGAAAGACACTTGGAAAGTTTTGGGAATCAGCTTTATCGGCAACTTGGCTGGCTCTCTGCTGCTAGCTCTGCTCTTGGTTCAGTCTGGGCTTTTGGCTAAAGGGCCGATCAAGAATTTTGTCTTAGAAGCTGTAGCTGGAAAAATGCAAGCTCCCTTTATGGAGCTATTTTTTCGCGGCATCCTTTGCAACATTTTGGTGTGTTTAGCCATTTGGATGGCCGCTAAGACCAAAGAGGATATCGCGAAGTTGGTGCTGATCTTCTGGTGTCTATTCGCCTTTGTCGGCGCAGGGTTTGAACACAGCGTTGCCAACATGACCTTGATGGGATTAGGTCTATTTATCCCCCATGATCCTGAGCAAATTTCTTGGATCGGGTATGTCAAAAACCTGATTCCTGTCTCTTTGGGTAACTGGGTTGGTGGTGCTTGCCTGGTTGGAGCCTCTTACTGGTATGTAGGAACCGATCGCCCATCTCGTAAAACCAGAAAAGCTAAAAAGTTGGAATCAGTGCCTAGTTTTGAAACTTGGGAAACAGAACCTAGAGAGAAAACAACTTATTAATTTACTTAAGCGAACTCATTCTCCTAGTTTTCTCCTAGTTCAAGAGCTTATCCAGACTATTTGGATAGGCTTTTATTTTTTAAGGCAGCACCAAGTAATCAGGTTTTTTGTATCTTTCGCTGCAAAATCAAATGTGTTTTTGACTTTGTGTAATTCAACAAACTATGTCAAAACAGCATGACTTACATGCAAGTGTTTCATATATAGAAACATTTTGTAACTATAGATACGAATTCTCTAGCTGAGTGCTCATAACCTTAGCTGGTAAGAAACATTAAACGGCAAATCGCATTGAATTCATCTGAATTCAAACCTTGCTTAAAGCCAACAGTGACACGGGTAGATTCATGACAACCGCAGCAACCAATCCAGCGACTGGAAGCAATAAATTTGAGAAACTCAAAGCTGAAAAAGACGGTTTAGAGGTCAAAAAAGAACTTGATCGCTTTGCTCAAATTGGCTGGGAAGCGATGGATGAAACCGATCGCGACTACCGCCTCAAATGGTTGGGTGTGTTCTTCCGACCTGTCACTCCTGGCAAGTTTATGTTGCGGATGCGGATTCCCAACGGCATCCTCACTAGCGGCCAAGTCCGAGTTCTCGGCGAAGTGCTACAACGCTATGGTGAAGATGGCACTGGTGACATCACCACTCGGCAAAATATTCAATTACGCGGCATCCGTATTGAAGACTTACCCGATATCTTCCGTCGCTTCGAGGAAGCGGGCCTCACCAGTGTTCAGTCTGGCATGGACAACGTCCGCAACATTACAGGCTCTCCCGTTGCAGGGATTGATGCAGACGAGCTGATCGACACTCGCGGCATCGTCCGTAAAGTGCAGGACATGATCACCAATAACGGTGAAGGCAATCCCTCCTTTACCAACCTGCCCCGGAAGTTCAATATTGCGATCGCAGGCTGTCGCGACAACTCAGTCCACGCCGAAATCAACGACATCGCCTTTGTCCCCGCCTACAAAAACAACAACTTAGGCTTCAATGTTTTAGTCGGTGGTTTCTTCTCCGCCAAGCGCTGTGAAGCCGCAATCCCCATGAATGCCTGGGTTGACCCCCGCGATGTGGTGGCTCTGTGTGAAGCAATTCTCCTGGTCTATCGCAATCACGGTCTGCGGGCCAATCGCCAGAAAGCACGCTTGATGTGGCTGATTGATGAGTGGGGTCTCGACAAGTTCCGCTCTGAAGTTGAGCAACAAATGGGGCATGCGCTTCAAACTGCCGCTGCCAAGGATGAAATTGTTTGGGATAAGCGAGATCACATTGGTATTCATGCCCAGAAGCAACCAGGACTGAACTATGTCGGTCTGCATGTTCCTGTAGGCCGTCTCTATGCCCAAGACCTGTTTGACTTAGCTCGTCTAGCTGAAGTCTATGGCAGTGGAGAGGTTCGCCTCAGTGTTGAACAAAATGTGATTGTTCCAAATATTCCTGATTCTCGCTTAGGCCCCTTCCTGAAAGAGCCGCTGCTGCAACGCTTTACCGCCGATCCTGCGCCTCTGTCGCGATCGCTGGTTTCCTGCACAGGGTCGCAGTTCTGCAATTTTGCCCTGATTGAAACCAAGAACCGCGCTGCTGCCTTGATTCGCGAACTCGATGAAGAACTCGCTTTGCCGAAATCGGTGCGAATTCACTGGACAGGTTGCCCCAACTCCTGTGGTCAACCCCAAGTGGCTGATATCGGTCTCATGGGCACCAAAGTTCGCAAAGATGGCAAAACGGTGGAAGGTGTAGACCTTTATATGGGCGGCAAGGTGGGCAAACATGCCGTTTTGGGTACCTGCGTCCAGAAATCTGTTCCTTGCGAAGATCTCAAACCTGTTCTTGTCGATCTCCTCATCCAAAACTTTGGGGCTCAAATTCGCACCACTCCACTGAAAACTTCTGCTCAAATTCAATTTTCTGTAGAAGAGGAGGTTGTTCCTAGCCCTGTTGCTGCTGTTAATAGCCCTGCAACCTCTAATGACACTACGACATCCGCCTATCAACCTGTGGCTGTAGAAATTCCTACTCCCTCGGCTCCTCCCGCTCAAGCCGCGATCGCTAGCTTTGCAAAATCCGGTAAAGAAGTTGCTTGCACAGAAGCAGATACCTTGCTAGATGTGGCGACTCAGGCAGGGGTAGAGCTAGATAGCAGTTGTCAAGCGGGCACCTGTGGCACTTGCAAGCAAAAGTTACTCGAAGGCCAAGTGCAATATGAGGGCGAACCGGATGGCTTGGATGCCTCTGAGCAAGCTGAAGGTTGGATTCTCACCTGTATTGCTCATCCAATTGGCAAAGTTGTAATTGATGCCTAACCTTCGGTGACTATCCTGATTGAGCTACCTTGCTGGCTCATCTGATTGGCTCACCTCACTGACTCAGTAGCTAGGTTTGAGTTTTGCTCATGAGACTGCGATCGCAATTTTTCTGGAACTCAAACCTAGCTTAGATTGCCGCTATCAGCACGACTCGGTACAGATCGTTGCAGCCCAGCGATCGCCCGTATGTTTCGCTACAGACAAGAGTTCCAAAACCTGCATAAAAGTTTCAGATTTGCTCATGGGTAACAGTTTGTCTTTAGCAATACAGATAGGGTAATTGCAGCGGTCGGTATAGAAAGCTACCAACGCTGCCCCAAACATTTTTTACAACTTATAACTTGAGTATTGGTGAACGAGGATGACGAAGTTTTCGAGACGGAAATTCATCTGGACAGCAGGAGCTACCGCCGCAGGCACTCTACTCGCCCACGGCTGTACATCTTCCAACTCGACCGATACTGGTTCTGGAACCGCCTCTAATGCCACTCCTGCGGTGAATGTGGCAACCGCCGATGCTCCAGAAGTCACCACAGCCAAGCTTGGTTTCATTGCTCTGACGGACTCTGCTCCCCTGATCATTGCCAAGGAAAAGGGGCTGTTTGAGAAATACGGCATGAAGGATGTCCAAGTAGCCAAGCAAGCTTCTTGGGCTGCAACCCGCGACAATATTGTGCTGGGTTCGGAGGGAGGCGGAATCGATGGCGCGCATATCCTGTCGCCGATGCCTTACCTGATTTCTGAGGGCAAGGTCACCGATGGCAAGAAAGTGCCGATGTATATCTTGGCGCGGCTCAATGTCAACGGTCAGTGCATCTCTGTTGCCAACACCTACAAAGACTTGAAAGTGGGTTTGCAGAGCAATGCGCTCAAAAATGCCTTTGCTCAAGCTAAATCTGCGGGCAAAGAAACTAAGTGTGCTGTTACCTTCCCCGGTGGAACCCATGATCTGTGGATGCGCTACTGGTTAGCCGCAGGCGGACTTAATCCGAACGAAGATGCCTCTACGATTGTGGTGCCCCCTCCCCAAATGGTCGCCAACATGAAAGTCGGCAACATGGAAGCCTTCTGTGTGGGAGAGCCTTGGAATGCTCAGCTCGTCAACCAACAGCTCGGCTATACCGCTCTTACCACAGGGGAACTGTGGAACAACCATCCTGAAAAAGCCTTTGCCATGCGCGCTGAATGGGTAGACAAGCATCCCAAAGCCGCTAAAGCCCTGCTGATGGCGGTGCAAGAAGCTCAGGTGTGGTGTGATAAACCTGAAAACAAAGAGGAGATGTGCAACATCCTCTCCGAGCGGGAATGGTTTAAGGTGCCAGCGAAAGACATCATTGAACGGGCTCAAGGTCGCTTTGACTATGGGGATGGTCGTCTGGTTGAGAACAGTCCTCACCTCATGAAGTTCTGGGCAGACAATGCTTCCTATCCTTACAAGAGCCATGACCAGTGGTTCCTCACCGAAAATATCCGCTGGGGGTACTTTGAACCAGAGACGGACACCAAGAAACTGGTAGACGCGGTGAACCGCGAAGACCTCTGGAAAGAAGCTGCCAAAGCGATCGGTCAAACAGCCATGATTCCAGCTAGCACCTCTCGTGGTGTGGAAACCTTCTTTGATGGTGTCAAGTTTGACCCAGAGAATCCAGAAGCTTACCTGAAGAGTTTGTCAATCAAAAAAGTCGAAGTTTAAGTCCAACCGTGAATTTGTAGGGGCTTGATTGTCTAAGCTCCTACTCTTCTTTTCTCACCTGCGACCTAACGAGGAACAAGAGAGCATGACAGCTAGATCGAGTAGTAACGCCATTAATTCTTTCCCCGCCAACTTGCTGTCTCAGTTACAGAAGCAGGCAATCAATGTCATTCCCCCTGTGGTCGCAATTTTGATCTTTTTAGTGATTTGGCAAATCCTTTGCTCAGGTCCTCAAGCTCCACTCCCAGCACCCACCACCGTGATCTCCGAAACTTGGGAGCTGATTATTGATCCTTTTTTCGATAACGGTGACACCGATAAAGGTCTAGCGCTCCAGATCTTTGCAAGCCTGAAGCGAGTTGCGATCGGTTACTCCCTCGCCGCCATTGTTGGAGTGGCTTTGGGAATTCTGATTGGCACCAATAAGCTGATGTTCCGGGCATTAGACCCGCTTTTTCAGGTACTGCGCACCGTTCCCCCTCTTGCTTGGTTGCCGATTTCCCTCGCGGCGTTTCGCCAAGCTAACCCCTCCGCAATCTTTGTTATCTTCATTACTGCCATCTGGCCCATCTTGATCAATACAGCGGTAGGCGTGAAGCAAATTCCCCAAGACTACAACAACGTCGCTAAAGTGCTGCGTCTCTCCAAGCAAAAGTACTTCTTCAAGATTCTGTTTCCCGCGACAGTGCCCTACATCTTCACGGGGCTCAAGATTGGGATTGGCCTCTCTTGGTTGGCGATCGTAGCGGCTGAGATGCTTACAGGTGGCGTTGGCATCGGCTTCTTTATCTGGGATGCCTGGAATAGCTCCCGCATTAGCGAAATTATCTTAGCGCTGGTTTATGTCGGTGTAGTGGGATTACTGCTCGACAAGCTAGTCAACTACGTCGCTTCTCTGGTTGTTACTGAAGAACAGAAGTAAATGCATCAGTGGGCCATATTGATGCTGAGCATGAGCGATCGCTTACGGTTCCTCGCTCAATCACCGATTTAATTTCATTCTTCCTCCCTCATCCTTCATCCCTCCTAGCACCATGTCTGCCTTTGTTGAAGTCGATCATATTGACCGTGTCTTCCCGCTCTCCGATGGCGGCAGCTATGTAGCTCTAAAGAATATTGACCTCAAAATTCGCCAGGGTGAGTTTGTCTCCCTGATTGGACATTCCGGTTGCGGTAAATCCACTCTGCTCAACATCGTTGCAGGCTTAGATAAGCCCACCAGCGGTGGCGTAGTGCTAGAAGGTCGGCAGGTTACATCACCCGGACCCGATCGCATGGTGGTGTTCCAAAACTATTCTTTGCTGCCTTGGCTGACAGTGCGCGAAAACATTGCCTTGGCTGTCGATGAAGTCGCTAAGAACCTACCCAAAGGAGAGCGACGGGGCATTATCGAACACCATATTGATTTGGTGGGGTTGCGAGCGGCGGCGGATAAGCGTCCGGGTCAATTGTCGGGGGGGATGAAGCAGCGGGTGGCGATCGCCCGTGCCCTAGCCATTCGTCCCAAATTGCTGCTACTGGATGAACCCTTTGGCGCTTTAGATGCGCTGACCAGAGGAAACTTGCAAGAGCAGTTGATGAAAATCTGCGAAGAGAGCCGTGTCACTTGCTTAATGGTGACCCACGACGTAGACGAAGCGTTGCTCCTCTCTGACCGCATCGTCATGCTTACCAATGGCCCTGAATCTCACATCGGTCAAATTTTAGAAGTATCGATTCCTCGCCCTCGTCATCGCTTGGAAGTTGTAAACCACCCCAGCTACTACAGCATGCGGAGTGAGATCATCTACTTCCTCAATCAACAAAAACGAGCGAAGAAGCGACAAGCCAAGCAAAATGTTGCGATCGCCCGTCACGGTCTAGAAAAAGTCAACCTAGACATTGGCTTTATCCCTCTCACCGACTGTGCGCCTCTGGTAGTTGCCAAAGAGAAGGGTTTCTTCAAAAAACATGGCCTAGATGAAGTTAATCTGGTCCGAGAATCGAGTTGGAAGACGATCGCGGAAGGCATTGCAAATCGTAGGTTAGATGCCGCTCAGATGGTCGCAGGCATGCCGCTCTCGATGACCATTGGAGTCGGTGGCAATGCGCCTACTCCCGTTGTGACTGCTCTAGTGCTCGATCGCAATGGCAATGCCATTACCCTCGACAAACACTTTCATCGGCAAGGAGTCAAAACCTTAGCTGACTTCAAGGCCGCAATCGATCGAGCGCCTGACCAAGTTCATACCTTAGGGATCGTCCATCCTGCCTCCATGCACAACTTGATGTTGCGCTACTGGCTGGCTTCGGGTGGCATTGATCCGGATCAAGATGTCAACCTCACGGTGATCCCACCACCGCAAATGGTCGCGAACCTCAAAGGAGGCCACATCGACGGCTACTGCGCGGGTGAACCCTGGAACTCACGGGCGATTCAAGAAGGGTTGGGATATGCGATCGCCACTGATCTCGAAATTTGGCCCGGACATCCAGAGAAAGTTTTGGGAGTCCGCGAAGAATGGGCGAATCAACACCCGGAAACTCACATTGCCCTGCTCAAGGCCTTGATGGAAGCTTGTGAGTATTGCGACGATCGCCGCCATCGCGAAGAGATTGTGGAACTACTAGCGCGACCGGAGTATGTCGGTACTGCTGCTAGCTACATCCGCCCTGGCTTCATTGATCCCTACGATCGCGGTAATGGTGAAGCGCCCAAGAACTTGCCCCGCTACAACCAGTTTCACGTCAATCATTCCAACTGCCCTGGTCGCGTCGAAGGACTGTGGATTCTCACCCAACTAGCTCGCTGGGGCATTACAGCCTTCCCCAAAAACTGGATTGAAATTCTCGATCGCGTCCGTCGGGTTGACCTTTACGGAGAAGCTGCTAGACAACTAGGCTGGCCTGACACCGAACCCGATCGCGATGCCTTCCAACTCTTCGATGGCACTCTCTTTAACCCCGACGATCCCATCGGCTATCTCAACCGTCTAACCATCCGTCGCGATATCCGCATCGAAGAGATCATCATCGATCAACCTGCTCCTACTCCCACCACTCCCACCTCCACTACTCCTACTTCCACAAGTCCCACCATCGCCGCCTAACTCTCCCTTTTACATCCTTCCTCCCTTTTCATCCTTTCTCCCTCATCCTTCCTCCTTCCTGAGCGCCATGCAAATCCTCGACGGTCAAGCCTTAGATCCAGCTCCAGCCATGAAACGGGACCCCTTCCTGGTCATTGACAATGTCTCTAAGGTCTACCCCACTCCCAATGGTCCCTACACAGTTTTAGAGGGCGTTGATCTCACAGTCTACGAAGGCGAGTTTATCTGCGTCATCGGTCACTCTGGCTGTGGCAAATCAACACTCTTAAACATGGTGGCAGGCTTCAATAAACCCACGACTGGAGAAGTGCGCCTGCAAACCAAGCGCATTACTCAGCCTGGGCCTGACCGGATGATGGTGTTCCAGAATTATGCCTTGCTGCCCTGGATGAGCGCTTTTGATAACGTCTACCTTGGCGTGGATGAAGTCTTCCCGAACAAGCCACGGGCGGAGAAGGTGAAGATTGTCCGGGAGCACCTGGCAATGGTGGGTCTGACAGAAGCCGCCGACAAAAAACCAGGGCAACTATCAGGGGGGATGAAGCAGCGGGTGGCGATCGCCCGTGCCCTAGCCATTCGTCCTGAAGTGTTGATTTTGGATGAACCCTTTGGAGCGCTGGATGCGATTACCAAGGAAGAACTGCAAGAGGAACTGCTGCAAATCTGGCGGGATCATCGCTGCACCGTGATGATGATTACCCACGATATTGATGAGGCGCTATTCCTGGCCGATCGCTTGGTGATGATGACTAACGGCCCCTCGGCTCAAATTGGGGAAGTCTTGGAAATTCCTTTCCCTCGTCCTCGCGATCGCGCCCAGTTGCTAGAAAGCCCGGAATACTACAGCCTCCGCAATTATGCTCTTGACTTCCTCTACAGCCGCTTTGCCCTAGCCCACTAGCGCTTGAACTGACAACTTCATCACTTTTTAGCATCACTTTTCGGAGGAGTTACTCTACACCCGCAATCTACACCCGCAACTTACACCCGCTTGAAATTAGGGATTTATCCCTTTGTTGAATTCAAAGGTTTGACGTGCTTAGAGAATTATGGTCATTTCAGGGTCGTTATCGCATCTTGCACATGACCTGGTTTGCTTTCTTTCTGTCTTTTGTCGTTTGGTTTAACTTTGCTCCCCTGGCGACAGCAGTGAAAGCCGACTTGGGTCTTACAGAAGCTCAAATGCGGACGATCGCGATCTGTAACGTCGCGCTGACTGTTCCGGCTCGCATCATCATCGGCATGCTCTTGGATCGTTACGGCCCTCGTGTGACCTATTCGCTCCTGTTGATGTTCGCTGCTATCCCTTGCACCGTTTTCGCCTTAGCCCAAAACTTTACTCAGTTGGCTCTGAGCCGCCTAGCTCTTAGCATTGTGGGGGCTGGGT
This sequence comes from Trichocoleus desertorum NBK24, assembly GCF_030409055.1. Lineage (GTDB taxonomy): Bacteria > Cyanobacteriota > Cyanobacteriia > FACHB-46 > FACHB-46 > Trichocoleus > Trichocoleus desertorum_B. Next base: position 4,706,592 of record NZ_CP116619.1, read on the forward strand.
TTGTGATTGGCATCCGCATGGTGGCAGAATGGTTCCCCCCCAAAGAAATTGGTTTAGCCGAAGGGATTTATGGCGGCTGGGGTAATTTTGGCTCCGCTGCTGCTGCCTTTACGCTGCCAACTCTTGCTGCCACTACTGCTGTGGTTGCTGCGGGCCAAGTCAACTGGCGCTTGGCGATCGCCCTAACCGGAATTTTTGCTGCGGTTTACGGAGCGATCTACTTTTTCAACGTTCAAGATACGCCCAGTGGCAAGGTTTACCAGCGTCCGGCGCGGCATGGTGGCATGGAGGTCACCAGTCGCAAGAGCTTCTGGGCCTTAATGGTCATGAACATTCCCTTGATAGGTGTTCTGGGCTTGTTGGCTTGGCGCTTGCAGACCGCTGGAATTTTAGATGCAACGGGGCTTTACATTACCTGGTTGCTTTTGGCTGGTCTTTATCTCTTTCAGGCTTATAAGTGCTGGGAGGTCAATAAAGAGTTGATGACTGGCAAAAAGTCCTATCCCCCTGAGGAGCGCTACCGCTTTGGTCAAGTCGCCCTGCTCGAACTCACCTATTTTGTGAACTTTGGCTCAGAACTTGCAGTCGTTTCGATGCTACCTGCCTTCTTTGAAAACACTTTTGGCTTGAGCAAAGTCATGGCGGGTATGATTGCCGCGAGTTACGCTTTTATGAACTTGGTGGCTCGGCCTGGGGGTGGTTTGGTGTCCGATAAACTCGGCAGTCGTAAGCTCACCATGACTGTTTTGACTGCTTGTATGGGCCTAGGCTACCTTGCGATGAGCAGTGTTACCAGTGCTTGGTGGTTGCCAATCGCTATTGTGTTGACGATGGCATGCTCCTTCTTTGTCCAGGCAGGAGAAGGCTCTACCTTTGCGATCGTGCCTCTGGTTAAGCGTCGAGTCACAGGTCAAATTGCCGGAAATGTCGGAGCCTACGGTAACGTTGGAGCAGTAATTTACCTGACCCTCTACAGCCTTCTACCTGAGGGAGCGATCGGAAACCAGATTTTCTTTCAAACTCTCGGTATCATGTCCGTGATTGTTGCCTTCCTCTGTGCATTTCTCCTTAAAGAACCTAAAGGCTCGTTCTCAGAACATCATGAAGGAGAGGAGGTTTTGGTATTGGCTCCGAACGCCGTGCCAGTTTTGGCTGAAGAACACGAATAAGACAGTTGCAACCATTGAGGAGAGTGAGGCTTGATGAGCTTTTATGCTCTTTGGTCTACACTCTCCGGCTGATCTTTTCAGGTTTATCAGCTTGAGCGGCATTTTTGTAACAAATTCTACGAATTGAATTTCTCAAGCCGCCTAGGTTGGGGTTAAACCCTGAATCCATCTACGGCCCATCTACGCTTAGTACCGGACGACTGTTGTTATGACTGATCCCACTAAAACTCTCTGTCCTTACTGCGGTGTCGGGTGTGGTTTAGAAGTATTGCCACCCGCACAGGCTGGTAAGCCCACTCACAGAGATAGTGAAGGTAAACCTTCTTGGCAGGTAAGGGGCGATCGCGCTCATCCTTCGAGCCAAGGGATGGTTTGCGTCAAGGGAGCCACGATCGCGGAATCGTTGAATAAAGACCGCTTGCTTCACCCGATGATCCGCGACAACCTGAATCAGCCTTTTCGTCGCATCACCTGGGAAGAAGCCTATGACGCGATCGTGAACCGAATTCAGTCTGTTCGCTTTACTCAAGGCCCAGAAGCCATCTGTATGTATGGTTCTGGTCAGTTTCAAACTGAGGACTACTACACAGCCCAAAAGCTGCTTAAGGGTTGTCTGGGTACCAACAATTTTGACGCCAACTCGCGGCTGTGCATGTCTTCAGCCGTCTCTGGTTACATCCAAAGCTTTGGAGCTGACGGCCCTCCTTGTTGCTACGACGATCTAGAGCTGACTGATTGTGCGTTTCTCATTGGCACCAACACGGCTGAATGTCATCCCATCATCTTCAATCGCCTGCGGAAATACCATAAGCAAAATCGCCACGTCAAAATGATTGTGGTCGATCCGCGTGAAACAGCGACGGCTCAAGCGGCTGATCTGCATTTAGCTATTCGCCCTGGCACGGATATTGATTTGCTCAATGGCATGGCTCATCTGCTGATGCGGTGGGGCTACTTTGATGTCAGCTTTATCGATGAATGCACCGTTAACTTCCCGGCTTTTGCTCAAGTCATGCAAGACTATACGCCTGAAGTAACGGCGCAACGCTGTGGCATTGCAGTGGAAGATTTAGAGACCGCAGCTCGCTATTGGGGGGAATCTCAGCGAGTGCTCTCGCTTTGGTCGATGGGAGTTAACCAATCTAGCGAAGGCACTGCCAAAGTTCGGACGCTGATCAACTTGCACTTGATGACTGGGCAAATTGGTAAGCCCGGAGCAGGACCATTTTCTCTGACTGGACAGCCGAATGCAATGGGAGGTCGAGAAGCAGGTGGGTTATCTCACTTGTTACCTGGCTACCGCGTGGTGCAAAATCCCCAGCATCGAACCGAACTGGAACAGTTTTGGGGTCTGAAGCCTGGACAGATTTCTGCTCACCCAGGTCGGACGGCTTGGGAAATGATCACTGGGTTGGAGCAGGGAGATGTCGGGGTGCTGTGGATTGCTGCTACCAATCCTGCGGTCAGTATGCCTGATCTGGAGCGCACTAAGGCTGCCCTAAAGCGATCGCCCTTCACGATTTACCAAGACGCCTATTACCCCACGGAAACTGCCGAGTATGCCCACCTGCTGTTGCCCGCAGCGCAGTGGGGCGAAAAAACCGGGGTGATGACTAACTCAGAGCGGCGGGTGACGCTTTGTCAGGCGTTTCGCGATCGCCCTGGTGAAACTAAAGCGGATTGGGAGATCTTTGCGGAAGTGGGGCGGCGTTTAGGGTTTGCTCAGTATTTTAGCTTTACGACGGCGGCTGAAGTTTACGCTGAATTTGCTCAAATCACCCGCGATCGCCCCTGTGACATGACGGGATTGAGTCATGAGCGATTGCGGGCTCAAGGCCCAACCCATTGGCCTTGTCGAGCTTCGGGTGAGGTTAAGCCTGGGGAACCTGCGAGGCTCTATCAAGATCTGCGCTTTCATACTCCTGATGGTCGGGCGCGTTTTGGCGCTTACCATTCCCGTGGTTTAGCAGAACGTCCTGATCCGGAATATCCTTTGGTGCTGACGACGGGTCGGCTTTACGGTCACTGGCACACCCAGACGCGAACTGGACGAATTGAGAAGACGCGGCAAATGCACCCAAATCCCTTTTTAGAAATTCATCCTCGTGATGCGGCTGAACTGGGATTGCAAGACAAGGATTGGGTGGAAGTGCGATCGCGACGGGGGTTGGCGCGCTTTCCAGTGACGGTGACGAAGGCGATCGCTCCTGGTACTGTGTTTGTGCCGATGCACTGGGGTTTTTTGTGGGCAGACCAAGCGGAAGCGAATGCCTTGACGCATCCAGAATGTTGTCCCGATTCTAAGCAGCCGGAGTTGAAAGCCTGTGCGGTGCAACTCATCCCTATGAGGGCGGCAGCTAGTAATCTAGATGGTTTGCATTCGTCAGCGCGATCGAGTATCCTCGCACCATCTTCTTAGTCTGTCTTAGTTTCGTCAGATGCGATCGCTAAAAAAAGTTACCCGACAGTGTGCTGAAGCAGGCAGTAATGAAAACTTTCTCAAGTTTCTTGCCAATGTAGAGGCTTTAGCAGCCAGAGCTTTGTCAATTGCCATGGTTTTGGTATTGGCTATAGCTGTATTTGACTTATGCAAGTTTCTAATTGTTGAAATTTTCTCTGTTCCATTTGGCAGCTTCAGCGTTACTCTGATCGAGATTTTTGGCTTGTTTCTCAATATCTTGATTGCGCTGGAGATTTTAGAAAATATTTCTGCTTATCTCCGCAGGCATGTGGTGCAGGTGGAGTTGGTGGTGGTGACTTCGCTGATTGCGGTAGCGCGGAAGATTATTATTCTCGATTTTGATAAAACGTCTGGGGTGGAGTTGATTGGTCTGGCGATCGCGATTTTTTCGCTTTCGATCAGTTATTGGGTGATTCGTCATGTGAATGCTAAGCGTCACTAAATCCAATCCTTGGGGGCACTCGCCCCCAAACCCCCGCTGAGGGACGGTTGCGTCCCCCAGACCCCCTCCAAACGAACGTAATTGTAAGCGTTTCGATTCTTTTTCTACATCCCGACTCCTTTTCTCTTCTTTCGAGCTTCTGTCTCCTGGCTCTTTTTTCATCCTTCCTACCTCATCCTTCCTCCTTTCCTACTTCCTCACTCCTCACTCCTCACTCCTCCATGTCTCACTTTTTCCAATTTGAAGCTGATTTTGTCGAGTCTCTCCGTTGTATTCCGATGCAGGTGCGTTACAAGTTGGATACTTGTGGGGTGAAGTTGAAGTTGCAGCACTGGCATCAGTTTACGCAGGGGGAGCGGCAGTCTTTGGTGGATCTTCCCTGTGGGGCGGAAGGGGAGGCTGCGAGTTATCGGGAGCATTTGCAGCAGATGGTGATCGAACATACGGGGCAGGCTGCGAGTGATCTTCCGGTGGAGGATTGCCCTGCTTGGATGGATGAAACGGTGATTCCGGTGAGTGTGCAGGAGAAGGCAACGGAGACTGGTGTTGGGTTGACGCTGGAGCAATGGCGATCGCTTTCGCCGCTACAACGGTTTGTATTGATCAAGCTCAGTCGATCGGGTCACGAAAACAGCAATTTTTTGCCAGCGATGCAGGAATTCCAATTGGTTTCAGCAGATTAAAGGGCTACGTGGAATTGCTTAGAGCTAAATTAGCTTTGTAGTCCATAAACTAGAAGTGCTGGTCATGAGATGCTGCTATGGAATCGCAACAGGTTGGGTTGATCTTCAAGGCTCTAGATTTTGCGGCTCGTAAGCATCGGGATCAGCGACGCAAGGATCTAGAAGCTTCTCCCTATATCAATCACCCGATTACTTTGGTGAATTTATTGTGGAACACAGCAGGCGTGAGCGATCCAGCGGTGATGGTGGCAGCGCTGCTGCATGACACGGTGGAGGATACTGACACAACTTTTGCAGAGTTAAAGCAAGAGTTTGGTGCAGAGGTAGAGCAGTTGGTCAGGGAGGTGACAGATGATAGGTCTCTGCCTAAGCAAGAGCGGAAACAGTGCCAAGTAGAACATGCAGCGCATTTGAGCCAGAAGGCTAAGTTGGTGAAGCTGGCTGACAAGATCTCTAATCTGCGAGATATTATGGCCTCACCTCCGGCGGATTGGTCGAGCGATCGCAAGCGAGAATACTTTGTTTGGGCGAAGCAGGTGGTAGATCAGCTACGCGGCGTTCATCCGCAGTTGGAAGGAGTGTTTGATGGCGTTTATCAACAAGGCATCGCTCAGTTTAGCGATCGCTCGTGAGTCTTCTCTCAGGAAAAACTAATATCTGGCTTAGAGCGACATCATTTTTCTGGTTTTTACTTTTACTGGGTTGTTAAGTTAGAAAGTAGCGTTGAGCGCATAAGATTGAATTCCTTTCAAGCCTGGGCTGAATGAATTTCATTAGTGATTTGCTCACAAAAATTACTAAAACTAAAGAGCGGATCGATCCATTTTCGCTACAGTTTCGTTTGACCGTTGGGATTATTGGGGCGTCAGTTTTAGGCTTTGGTGGGGTGGCGATTTGGACGACTTGGACGACCTACCAAATCTTGATTGATTCTCACAAGCAAAATATTGTCTACCTCACCGATCGCTTGCCGCGTGATGTGGAGCTGTATAGCGAAATGATTCCGGTAGAGATTGGGTTGCGGAGGGCGATCAACAATGTCACTAATCCGAATCTCTTGATTTGGGCCAGAGCACCGAATGGGAGTGTTTTAGCTCAAGCGGAAACGTTGAAGACGGAACGGGCGAGCCAAATTGTGGCGGCGGTTGATGATCTGCCCTGGTTGCCTACCAAGCCTCAGAGTTCTTGGATTAATGGTTCGTATTTGTTGATTAGTAGTGAGCCGCTAGCCATTAAAGGCACTCGGATTGGCAAGCTCTATATTGCTCAAGATATTACTCGTGACCACAGTCGGTTTTTGGGTTTAATTCGCAGCTTGAGTTTAGTCAATTTGTTGGCAATTCTAGCGCTGGCTGTGGCGATCGCTTCCTATATCCGGCGATCGCTCCAACCCTTGCGGGAGCTGAGCCAAATGACTCAAGTGATTTCTGTCGATGATTTGGGGCAAGCCCAATTGCAACTAGACAGTGCCCCCAGCGAAGTTACGGATTTGGCGCAAACTTTCAATATGATGTTGTCTCGTCTGTCTGACTCTTGGACGCAACAGCGAGAGTTTGTCAGCAATGTTTCTCACGAATTACGGACGCCGCTGACGATTGTGCATGGTTATCTCCAAAGCATGCAGCGCCGCAGCCAAAACTTAACGGAAGCCCAACAGGAAGCCCTTGATATTGCTGCCGTTGAAACCGATCGCATTATTCGGTTGCTGCAAGATCTTCTGGATTTAGCCAGGGCTGACAGCGGTTATTTGCATCTTTCCTGGGAGCCGATTGACTTAGCTGGGCTGTTGCGTGAGATGGCTAGCATGGCAGAGCAATTTGGTAATCATGCAATTCAAGTTGAAATTGAGAGTTTTGAGAGAAACGGTGCTGGAATCGAGCCGATTTACGTCAAAGCCGATCGCAGCCGCTTGAGGCAGGTGCTGATCAATCTGATTGATAATGCGGTTAAATATTCTGAACCGATTGCACCCATTACTTTACGCCTGCATCAGTTTGATGAATGGGTGGCGCTACAGGTCAGCGATCGCGGTTGTGGTATTGATCTCGCCCACCAAACCCGCATCTTTGAGCGCTTCTATCGGGTTGATGAAGCTCGTTCTCGTTCTACGGGAGGCAGTGGTTTGGGTCTGTCAATTGTGAAAACTTTAGTTGAAGGCATGGGAGGCAGCATTACGGTCCGCTCCAAACTAGGGGAAGGCAGCGTCTTCACGGTCACCTTACCCACCCCATCTGTAAAACTATGACCGCCCCTTCTGCCCACATCTTAGTCATTGAGGATGAAGTGAAGCTAGCCCGCTTTATTGAGCTAGAGCTGAGCTATGAAGGCTATCAGGTCACTTTGGCCCACGATGGTTTCACGGGGTTGACCACTGCTCGCGATGCTAGACCAGATTTAATTATTCTCGATTGGATGTTGCCCGGTTTGTCTGGCTTAGAAGTGTGCCGTCGCCTCCGTACCACAGGCGATAAAGTTCCGGTTGTGTTACTCACCGCTAAAGATGAAGTCAGCGATCGCGTCGCAGGATTGGATGCGGGAGCAGATGACTATGTGGTCAAGCCGTTCAGTATTGAAGAGTTACTGGCGCGAGTTCGGGCACATCTCCGGCGAGTGCAGGAAGCTGATCCAGATGTTTTACAGTTTGAGGATCTGATTCTAAATCGCCAAACTCGTGAAGTCTTCCGAGGCGATCGCGCCATTGAACTCACTGCCAAAGAGTTTGATCTGTTAGATTTCCTCATGGCTCACCCACGTCAAGTGATTAGCCGCGATCGCATTTTGGAGCAGGTCTGGGGCTATGACTTTATGGGCGACTCCAACATCATTGAAGTTTATATTCGCTATCTCCGTCTTAAACTCGAAGCCAACCAAGAAAAACGCCTGATTCAAACCGTACGTGGGGTGGGCTATGTGTTAAGGGACTAAGTAGATTTGCCCAACTGAAATGCTAGGCTGAGTCCAGTGAAGTCAGCTATTCTGAAGCCATGCATAGACTCCTGACTGGGCCGCTAAGCGTTGATTCTCTAACGATTGCGATCGCTGGACTTCCCCCAGCTTTGCACAATACGAAGCTCGTGCAGTTTTCTGATTTTCACTACGATGGTCTGCGGCTCTCCGACAAATTGCTCACCCAAGCGATCGCCGCTAGTAACGACCTAGAACCAGATTTGATCTTGCTGACCGGAGACTATGTGACGGATGAGCCAGAGCCGATTCATGATCTGGTGCGACATCTAAAGCATTTACGCAGCCGCTCAGGAATTCTGGCGGTCTTAGGCAACCACGACCTTCAAGAGGATCACTCTCAAGCGGAAGTAACGGCAGCTCTAACCAGTATTGGTGTTGAGGTTTTGTGGAACCAAGTAGCTTATCCGTTGGGAAAAGATTTAGCATTTGTCGGCTTAGCAGATTTCTGGTCAGGAAAGTTTGCCCCGACTCCAGCGCTCAGCGACCTAGACCCTCATCTGCCCCGCATTGTGCTCTCTCACAACCCTGACACAGCCCAAATCTTACGAAAGTGGCGGGTAGATTTGCAGCTTTCAGGTCATACTCACGGCGGGCAAGTCGTCATTCCTGGTATAGGCACGATCTCTAAGTTATACGAAGATATTTCCTACAGCATTCCTAAAACCATCCGCCGTTCCATCCCATTTATGAAGGAACATTGCCAGCGGGTGGTGCAACACTGGGAATGGGCCAGTGGCTTACATCAAGTCGGCGATAACCTGCTCTACGTCAACCGGGGGCTAGGCACCTATCTCCCTGGAAGGCTTTTCTGTCCCCCGGAAGTCACCGCAATTACCCTCGTTTGCCAGGACTAACGAGGATGACAATGCTCTATTGTCCTGGTCTTGGCTTGTCCGCTGCAAACTGACTGTTATTGCTTCACTCAACCCCCACCCGGTCGCGATCGCTTTGCTGGGGCTAGTGGCAATACTCCTCAGCAGGCTGAGTCGAATGAACTGTTACCAGGGCTCCTTGCCGAATCACGAATTCGCTTAAGCCTACATGGGCAGGATGGTTAGGTTCCAAGCGTTGCCAGTCGGCTGGATTACCCCAGTCGTAGGTATATCCTAGTTGAGTCCAAGGGTAAGACTTACCTGTAGTTGGGTAGCGACTGGCAAACTGAGCGCTGAACCACTCCTGATAACTGGTTGCGATCGCTGCAAACGCATTCTGCGGAAATGCCAGTGTGGCTTCGCGATCGCTAATGTCTGGGTCTGGGGTGGGACGGAAGAGATGTTTTGGTTCCACCCACAATTCCACGATGTAACGAGACTGGCTTGCCTCATCTGGGGGCAACCCCAAGAGTTGGTTGAGTCGGTAGGGCAGGTCAACTTTTTGGGTAGGACGGTAGGTTTTGCAGAAATTCTGTAAATCGGGAGCTGCTGTAACCCAAAGGTCAATCGGTAAGCGCACCAGGCCACCCTTTCGACTGGTGTACCCAGAATAAGTTGTCCATACGCTCACTAAGACGCGGCTGCGATCCCAAACTAAAGCAGGGTTGTACCAAACAATGGAAGTGAGGTTGCGATAAATTTCCTGGGGTTCTGCTAGCTTGGCATCCTCGATCGCTTCTAAATAGGCTTGCGGTAGTGGTGTTTGACTGGAGGGTTTTCCACTGACCTGAGCTAGAGCGGGAATTCCTAGCAGGGGCTCTACGAGGCTGATTAACAGCACGACCCAGGAGAAAATGACAGATTTTTGGCGATCGCGGCTTTGATGCGTACTCATGCACCAAAAGTATATGCCTAGCTTTACCTGTACGGTATTCAGGTTAAAAAATTTACAACCGACTCACAAACAAAAAATCCCCAGCCGAAGCCAGGGATTGAATTCAGGGTGCATCTACCATCCCTTTTTTCTAGGGGGGAGGGGCAGCATCCGGAAGAAATGATTTAGGAGGGGTGGAATTTTGCTGCGGGTTGAGGCGATTGAGCAAGAAACTCAAAAAGTGACGAAATAAGATGGTATCAGCGCTCAATCCATCCTTTACCATCAAGACGGAATTTATCAAGTGCGACATTTTTATTTCTTTAGATCAAATTGTTGGGGCTGGATCTTGGGTTTGGCTCTCAGCGTCATTCTGTTGCTTACTGCACCTGCTAGAGCAGCGGCTAGCCCTCAACAAGACCTCCAGCAGCTAGATACTTATATTGAACAAGCGATCGCCAAACTAGAAGCCCAAGATTTATCGGGAGCAGCCACCACTTACAACCAGTTCCGCGAAAGCTGGTTCGAGGTTGAGGATGGTGTTAAGGAAAGCTCTCGTCAGGCTTATCGCGAGATTGAAGACGCAATGGGCAATGTCAAATTTGCCTTTTCGGTTGAACCCCGGAACCCGGATCAATTGGAAGCCGCCCTCAAGGAGTTACAAGCCACCAACCAAAAATTTATTGCAGGCCAGTTTAGTCCAACAACTGCTTCTACTCCCACCCGCTCTAATTCAGTGACGATCGCGAGTTTAGCCCAACGCTTAGATCGAGCTGAAGCAGAGCTACAAAAGCAGGATCTGGCTACAGCCATCAGTGAGATCAAAAGCTTTCAAACCGATTGGGTCGAAGTAGAAGGCTTTGTGGCTGGGAAATCTCGGCAGGCTTATGTGGCGATCGAGAACAACATGGCTAAAGCTTATGCAGCATTGCGTTCTACACCGCCCAACTTAAAGGAAGCCAAAACCGCGATCGCCACCCTCAAAACCGACTTGCAACCTTTTGCCGAGCAAACTCTACGCTATAGCTTATTCGACTCGGCTGTAATCTTGTTGCGGGAAGGCATGGAGGCACTCTTAGTCCTGGTGGCGCTTTGTGCTTTTTTGGTCAAGAGCGACAATGGAGACAAGAGTCGTTGGATCTGGATTGGCGCGGGCGCAGGCGTCCTGGCTTCGATCGTTACTGCCTTGGTAATCCACTTAGTCTTTGCCAATATTGCCGTCGGCAGCAACCGAGAACTCTTGGAAGGACTGACGGGTTTAGTCGCAGCCACAATGTTGTTCTATGTCAGCTATTGGCTCCACAGCAAATCTTCTCTGGGAGCGTGGCAAGGGTACATCCAAGAGAAAACTACTGCGGCCCTAGCGCAAAACAGTGTCTTTTCTCTAGCCTTTCTAGCTTTTCTCGCTGTTTTTCGAGAGGGAGCAGAAACGGTACTGTTTTATATTGGCATTGCTCCCTCAATCAGCACATTTGATCTACTAGGTGGGCTAGGTGTAGGTTCTCTCATCTTGGTAGTGGTGGCGGTCTTGATGCTGGGTCTGGGCTTACGGATTCCTCTCAAACCCTTCTTTTTGTTCACTAGCCTGCTGATTTACTATCTGGGCTTCAAGTTTGTCGGGAGCGGCATTCATGCTTTGCAAGTTGCAGGTCTGCTGCCTGCTGATACTGCTAGCTTCTTACCCTCCGTTGCTGCCTTGGGCCTCTATCCCACCTGGGAAACCACGTTAGTCCAACTGGCAATTTTTGTGGCGGCAATTGGCGTAGTGCTTTACAACCGTTCCCACGTACCTAGGACAGATGCCTAGCCATACTCATCATTCATTGAATGCTTGCATGATTAAGAGTGGCATGATTGGCATTAAGCAATCTCTAGGCAGTGACAGACAGAGTGACAGACAGACTAACAGATAGTATGAGCACCATAGAAATCACCCAACTGTTTACCTATTTCATTAAAGGGCTAACTCCCCACGTTTGCGATCGCGTCTCTCTCCAAGCAAACCACGGGATTCCAGGCGATCGCGGCTTTGCTCTGATGTATACTGATGCCGCCTCGGTGGAGTCAGAAGATCAAGTGCCGTGGATGAGGAAAAACAATTTTGCCATGCAGAACGACTGGCCGGGTTTAGCCAGCTTAACTTGTGACTATGACCCAGCCACCAGCCAGCTCACAGTGAGGCAGCAAGGAGTAGAACTGCTAGCCGAAGCGACTAACACACCAATCGGGCGCGATCGCATTAGTGCTTTCTTTACCGGATACTTAGCTGCGCTCCAACCGACTGCCACCGCTCGTCATCCAGAGAAATCACCTTTACGCTTAGTCGGCGATGGCAACAGCACCCGCTACCCCGATCGCGACCCAGTGCATATCTCGCTGATCAACCAAGCCAGCCTAGAAGATTTGGGTCAGAGGCTAGGTCATGAAGTTGATCCGCGCCGTTTTCGCCCTAATATTTTGCTCACAGGCATTCCTGCTTGGGAAGAGTTGAGTTGGGTCGGCAAAACTTTTCAACTGGGTACTGCTCAAGTGGCGATCGCAGCCCCGATTAACCGTTGTGCCAATATTGATGTCAACCCGGACACAGGCATCCAAGACTGCTCAATTTTTGCGGCATTGCAACCCACTCTGGGTCATCGCCAAACTGGAGTTCTAGCCACGGTAATCCAAGGCGGTACAGTTGCGATCGGCGATCGCTTAATTGAGGTGCCATCCCCTTAATTGCAGACAGGCTGGCTGAGGGAGCTGATGTAGAATCCGCAATCTTTCTCTATAGAGAACCCAGGAGAGTGGGCATACTAGGGCAAGTTATAAACCCTTTTTTAACCTTTTCAGCAATCTTCTACTCAGGTGCCACTCGCGCAAAGTTCTCAGCAGTGTGCTTTGCTCATTGAGGCTCTCTGACTCACTAGCTTCTGTCAACCTCCAATGCAGTCTGCCCCAGACTAGAAGTGTTCAGCATGAGTCCTGTCTCTCCAGATGCCCCTCTGATTCTCGTGGTTGACGACAATAAAGCAGCGCGATCGCTGTTACGAGAAACAATGGAGGAAGAAGGATACCGAGTGGCTGAAGCGCGAGACGGGGAGCAATGTTTGACCATTTACACTCGCCTCCAGCCAGACATTGTTTTGCTCGATGCAGTCATGCCTGTAATGGATGGCTTCACCTGTTGCCAACAGCTCAAAGCGCTGCCAGGGGGCGATCGCACGCCCCTACTCATGATCACTGGATTAGACGACCAAGCCTCAGTGGATCAAGCGTTTGCGGCTGGAGCCACCGATTATATTACTAAGCCAATTCATTGGGCTGTGTTACGGCAGCGGGTGCGGCGATTGATCCAAGCCAGCAAAGCGATGGCAGAACTGCACCAACAAACCGAGTGGGAACACCTGATGGGGGTGATTTCTCAACGCATTCGCCAATCTCTCAATTTAGAAGACATTCTCAACACCACCGTTGTTGAGGTGCGGCAGTTTCTCCAGACCGATCGCGTTAGCATTTACCGCTTTGAGCCAGATTGGAGCGGTACGGTTGTTGTTGAATCAGTCGGAGCTAAGTGGCCTTCCCTTTTGGGCCAGAATACTAGAGATCCGTGCTTCGCCCTCACCTACATTACGCAATACAAGCAAGGTCACGTACGAACCATCGAAGATATCTATACTGCTGGGCTGGCTCCCTGTTACATCAACTTGCTGGCTCAGTTTAACGTCCGCGCCAACTTGGTCATGCCGATCTTGCAGGGAGAGCGAGTGTGGGGGCTACTTCTGGCTCATCATTGTTCTGGCCCTCGCCGCTGGCAACCCTCCGAAATCAAGCTAGTAGAGCGGTTGACCACACAAGTGGCGATCGCGATCCAGCAATCGGAGCTTTACCAGCAGGTTCAGCATCTCAATGCCGACTTAGAATGCCAAGTTCAGGAGCGCACGACTCAGTTGCAACGAGCGCTAGAGTATGAAGCCATGCTGAAACGGATTACGGATAAAGTCCGTGACAGCCTGGATGAAAGCCAAATCCTCGAAACCGCAACCGCAGAACTGGTGAATGTATTGGGGGTGTCTTGCTGTGGCACCAGCCTTTATGAATCAGAACAACCCTGCGCCAAGATTCGCCATGAGCACATAACTCCTAACACGGTGGGTTGCCGCCTAGTACCAAAAGCTGTCGAATTTCCAGAGATTTACCAACAAATTCAGCGAGGACAGTACTCGCAGTTTTGTGAACTCACTCTAGAATCCGATCGCGATCGCTTGGCAATGTTGGCTTGCCCCATTTTTGACGACCAAGGTGTGATTGGCGACTTGTGGCTGTTTAAAGAAAGGTATGCCGTTTTTAATGAGCTAGAAATTCGCTTAGTGCTGCAAGTGACGAATCAATGCGCGATCGCCATTCGCCAAGCTCGGTTGTACCAATCTTCCCAAGCTCAAGTGGAAGCGCTCGAAAAGCTGAATCGCCTCAAAGATGAATTTCTCAGCACAGTTTCCCATGAGTTGCGAACCCCAATGGCGAGTATGAAAATGGCGACTCATATGCTGGAGTTATCTCTAGAAAAAGAGCGCACCAAATATGCTGAAAAACTACAATCCGAAACTAATAAAACTAGTCGCTATCTACAAATTCTCAAGGATGAATGTGAGCGAGAAATTAATTTAATTGATGATTTGCTTGATCTGCAACGACTCGATGCAGGCAATCAATCCTTAGAGTTAGGGGTGATTAATTTGCACAATTGGCTACCTGTAATCATCGAGCCTTTTGTAGAACAAGCCAAAAATTCACAGCAAACTCTCCAACTCCAGCTTCCCGATCAGCTACCTTTTCTCGTCTCTGATGCCTCTCATTTGGAGCGGATTCTAGCCGAGCTACTTAGCAATGCCTGTAAGTACACTCCTGCCCAGGAACATATCACCATCTCGGCTACTGCTCAATCAGAAACTTTGCAGTTAAGTGTCAGTAATTCTGGTGTAGAAATTTCGCCAAACGAACAAACTCGAATTTTTGACAAGTTCTACCGCATCCCTAGTTCTGACCCCTGGAAACAAGCAGGCACAGGATTAGGCTTAGCTTTAGTGCGTAAATTAGTCACACATTTAGGTGGCTCAATTCAAGTGAAAAGTGCAAATAATTTGACCATCTTCATCATTGAATTGCCACTAAGCCGCCATTAAGAAAAACTGGCTATCTCTAACTTTTACAGTATTAGAAATCATCTTTTATCTAAGAATTTTGGGAATCCTGAATTAGGATTTGAACAAAATCCGCTGTAGTCTCTTGGAAGAAGATAATGGACCCCCTTACAGTAACATTTGCCATCGCAGCACCTATTGCGAAGGGACTGGCTAGCGGAATTTATGAGCGATATGGGGGTGTCATTCGAGACACAGCAACGAAGCAAGTTGTAACTTGGCTACGAGAATATGCCCCAGGCTCTGTTAAAGAGAACTTGCCAACTCCTTCTGACCCAAGCAGTTTTATTAATCTTGTTGTTTCAGGAGTTAATACAACTGCTACGGGGGCTAATGTAGCTATTACTAGTAAAGGTTTTTCTGATGTTAACCAACATTTAGGTGGAATTGAACAACAGATTAGTGGTCTCCAGCACGGAATACAACATGCTCAGGGGATCTTGCAAGTTACTTCTGCTGCTAGTAGACTCTGGCTGGAGTAGAGCTACCATTTAGGCAGGGTTACCAATGAGGGTAGAACCATGCCTAGACTTGCTCCAACACCCTTGCGACTCACTGAGACAGAACGAGAGCAACTTCAACAGGCGATCAAACGCCATAGCACTCCCCAGCAAATTGCCATCAGAGCCAACATCATTGTGCGGGCCGACGCAGGACTCAACCCTCGAGACATTGCACGCGAACTCAATATCAGCCGCGATATGGCAAGACTGTGGCGGAATCGATGGTTGGAGTTGAGCCACCCAAACATTCCTGCGCTGGAACGATTAGTCGATGCGCCCCGACCTGGAGGACCTTCTACCTTCAGTTTGGAGCAGATTCTGCAACTCTTTGCGATTGCTTGTGAGAAGCCGCAAACCTATGGACGACCTATCAGTCATTGGACTTCTAGAGAACTGGCTGATGAAATGAGGCAGCAAGGCATTGTTGAGAGCATTTCTCCTCGTCATGTGGGGCGATTGATGAACGAAGCAGACTTAAAACCGCATCAGTCGCAGTACTGGTTGAATCCCCCCCCGACTCTCAATTCGATGAAAAGGTCAAAGACCTCTGTGAGGTCTACCTGAACGCGATTGAGCGTGCCCAGGTGGGAGAGCGAACGGTTTCGGTTGATGAAATGACAGCAATTCAAGCCACAGAACGGAAATCCGTCACCCAAGCGATGCGTCCTGGCAAACGAGAACGACGAGAATTTGAGTACATTCGCCACGGGACGCAAACGTTGATTGCCAGTTTTGATGTCGCTCAAGGTCGGGTGGTGGAAGCAAGCGTGGGAGACAGACGTACCGAAGCGGACTACCTCAAGCATATTCAACAGTTGATCGCCACAGACCCCAAGGCCCTAAAATGGCATCTGGTGATGGATTGCTTAAATATTCATCAATCTGAATCATTGGTGCGATTTGTGGCACAAACCGAGGGCTTGGAGATCGATTTGGGACTCAAAGGGGAGTCTGGCATTCTCAAATCCATGCAAACTAGGGCAGATTTCTTGCGTAACCCCAGCCATCAGATCGTGTTTCACTTCACCCCCAAGCATTGTTCCTGGTTAAATCAGATTGAAATCTGGTTCAGTATCTTGGTGCGTAAATTGCTTAGACGAGCAGACTTTGCGAGTAAGGCGCAACTCAAAACTCGTATTCTTGAGTTCGTGGATTACTTCAACCGCACCATGGCAAAACCATTCAAATGGACTTATCAAGGCAAAGCACTGAAACAGTGACTAAGGGTGGGTAGACTCACGCCTGGTTCTACTAGCATACTCAACCTTGGCATTTCAGTCATGGGTTTTGCTGTAATATCGAAACGACTTCGGGAACTAGAAGATCGCTTACAACAAGCTCAAGAACTTTTAATCAAAGTCGATCGCAAAATTGATCTAAGTTTCTATGCTAACTTTCGCGCTGCACTTGACATGGCAATGAATGCCTTCACGATGAGCAAGCCAGAAAACCGTGAACGTAGTGCAATGGCAGCAATCAACCGATTCTTAGAAGCAGAGCATATTTATGCTGACTACACCGACCAAGAACTTAAATTAGGTAGTCAAATTGCTGATGAGTATCTCTTGACGCTCTCACTCGCATATATCACTGAAGCTCGTTGCTACCTAGAATTAGAGGAACCAGACACGGCCTTACGCCGCTTTCAAGAAGGATCAAAAGTAATTCGTTCTCGTATTAAACAATACGTGGATTTACTGCTCACTTCTAACCCAGCAGTTTATTTGCAACCTCAGTTCAAAGAAACAATTGACCTGCGAAGATTGACTAAAATTTACCAGTGGATTGATCCTAACTTAGATGAATCTGCTGTATTTGAACTGCAACGTGAAAACTTATTTAGTCTCGGCGGAACCTTTAATCCAGCTAGTAGCGCTTGGGTAAAATCTCTTCCACCAGCAATCCTATCTCGTGTTGAAGTTCAAGGAGGATGGTTTGGTCCTAGTGAAGAGGAGCTAAAGAAAGAAGCTGATAAGCGTCTTCCTCAAATTTTGGAAGTTATAGAATCGATGGTTGAAACGAACCGTCGCTTTGAATCCTATCAATCAGAAATTGAGGCGATCGCTCAACTAGGGATGAGTTTTCATGAATGGCTGCAACTAAAACCATCAGAAGCGCAACCTGAAGGAGCCGAACTGATGTACATCATGCCATCCGAACCACTGGAACTCGTTAGCTTACATTGAGGCGATCGCTCAAGGCATCCACTCCAAAGAAACTCCCACACGGCTATCTTTAGCAAAGCGGGAGTTTTGTTTTTGGATATCGGTAGACAAGCGCAGATTGTTTGTCACTGCATAGCCAGCCGACAACGTGGTTAGCCCTACTTCCTCATCAGAACCAGGAGATACCCAACTTTGGGTCAGGGAGACATCAGCGGCTCCTGTACGAGACATCACCAATAAAACCCGCACCCCCACATTCACCCCATCCGTTGAGTACTGGTCGGTTTCTAAATGACGGTAGCCCACCACAGGCGCAACATTGACATAACTGCCCATAGGCCGCACATAGTAGCGCACATCTCCGCCATAAGCTTTGCGATCGCCATTAAACGCAGCTTGATACTCTCCACTAACCGTTAAGCCACTCCGCCCTAGGAACACATCCTCCACACCCACATTCCAACCGCCCGCGTGGTCTGTAGAAGGAAACTGAGAATAGCCTGCTCTGATCCGCGTCCGAAAGCTCGGATCATGTTTGATGTCTGACAACACATCAGGCACCTCGCGTAACCAACGCTGCAAAACCGGACTTTCTTGGATCACCTCTGGCTTTAAGTCCAAGTCACTCGCAGCCTGAGACACCTCAGGAGATTGAGTTGCAGGTGCAGGAGCTTCCTGAGCCACAGCCCCATCACTCCCACTAAAAAGCCCGATTAGTAAGCTGGCAGACAGTCCCAAGCGGAGGGGCGATCGCAGCCATTGCCAATAAATGATTTGTCTCTCCATGCAAGCAATTGATGGGTGAAGAATCGAGCATGTTCCCATAAAAAAACGGTTCTGCATTCAACAGAACCGCCAGCATTCGGAGCCAATCTGAAACGTTAGCGTACAGTGCCTTCTAGAGCCACCATATCAATCGGCTTCATCAGGTACAACCGCAGCATTTGCCAAGCGATCGCACCGATGTGTGGTAGCTTCTGGAAGAACTTCACGACTTTGGGCTGGTTAGACTCAATGACCTTGTTCAGCTTCAGGAAAGCCTCAGCCGCCTTATCCATCCGAGCCACGAATTTAGGATTTTCTACATCCAAAATCACGGGGAAAACGCGACCCGCAGTTTCGTTGGTCTTGTTGATCACATGTAAGTCATAGTCCCGCGCATTTAGGCCCAGAGAAGCGTAGAAGCCAGAGCGCTGAAGGTCGTTGAGGTACATGGTGGCAAACACGGAGAGCAAGAAGAAGCGACTCCAGAGTTTTGCCTTCCAATCGTTGAGAAACTGGGGCTGAGCCTTCATGATGGCGTCAAAGAAGTCACCATGACGGTTCTCATCTTGGCACCAGTTATCAAAGAATCGGAAAATGGGGTAGATGCGATTCTCAGGGTGCGACTCTAGGTGACGAAAGATTGTGATGTACCGCCAGTAGCCAATCTTTTCAGAGAGGTAGGTCGCGTAGAAGATAAACTTCGGCTTGAAGAAGGTGTAGCTGCGGCTCTTGGTCAAGAAACCCAAGTCGAGCGACATGTTGAAGTCGGTCATCGCCTTGTTGAGGAAACCAGCGTGACGCGCCTCATCTCGTGACATCAGCGAGAAGCACTCTGCCAACAAGGGGTTCTTGTCTTTCAGCTTGCGAGCTAGTTCTTTGTAGAGCAGGAAGCCAGAGAACTCAGCGGTGCAAGAGCGCTCTAGAAACTCAATAAATAGCTGACGGGTTTCGCCATCAATGTGATCCCAAGATTGCTCAAACTCAGCATCCCGCACAAAATGGTGGCGATTGTAGTCAGCCCGAAATTCTTCCAGGATGGCTCTCAACTCGTCCTCGTTGGGAGAGATGTCCATCTTTGCCATCTCATCAAAGTCGGTGGTGTAAAACCGGGGAGTGAGAATGGTTTCCTTCGCGGGGACTTTGATTCCTGGCTTCAGTTCTTCAAAACCAGGTTTCTTGAGGGAATCTACCATAGGTGTTTCTGCTCTTTTATGATTCTGTGCCTCAGGTCTAGAGCCATGAAAGCAATACAGAGGAAGCCAAGACGTAAATGCGGCATTTTCTATGCACTTTAGTTTACAAGGTCTGAGAGGTTGAAGCGAGGCGATCGTGTTAAGAGTTGCAACATCCCATCAACTTCTGTGAGTCTTGGTAAAGCCAGAGCTGAAAATAGCCGCGATCGCTCTGCGTAAGCGTTTCACAGCAAAATCTTTTCTAGCCACAGTTGTCGCCCACCTTGCCACAGCGATCGCTCGGCTCGTAGCCCTAACTGTTGATAAAGGGCGATCGCTCCTGTGTTGCGTTCATTCGTATTGAGGCCAATTGAAAGGCAATCTTTTTCAATGGCTCGATCAATCGCAAACCGAACCAGTTGTCGCCCCACTCCTTGTCGTCGTGTCTCTGGCAGCACAAACACATCTTCTAGCTCAGCCTGGTAGCCAACGACCCAAGCAGAAAAACGATAACGGCACTGGATGTAACCAAGCACATTTCCTTGAGCATCTTGAGCCAGAAAAAATTCAGTATTTGGATCCTGTAGTAATCGGGCGATCGCCTCCCGAAACTCTGCATCAGAAGGACTCGATTGCTGAAGATGATCGCGAAATGCGCCAGCTAGTTGTACTAGTAATTCGAGATCTACTGCACTTGCAATCCGAATACTCAAATGTGTCACCAAAAAATTGTGCTCAAATCCAAGCTGAAGCCAGGAAGCACCGATTCTCCAGATAAATTTGTAGAAGACTGGAGTACTTCAACGGGTTGATCCGGTCGATAAATTTCTACTTGATGGGCTTTGGGGCTAATAAGCCATCCCAACTGACAACCGTTCTCGATATATTCCTGCATCTTGGTTCGCAGTGTCTCTAGGTCGTCGGTTTCAGAAGCTAACTCTAGGACAAAGTCTGGGCACAACGGCGCAAAGCTTTTGCGTTGCTCAGGTGTGAGTGTATCCCATCGCTCTTGCTTAACCCAAGCTGTGTCAGGCGCACGAGTGGCACCGTTTGGCAGTTTGAACCCAGTTGAAGAATCAAAGACTTTACCCAGCCGAGTTTGACGATTCCAAAGTGTGAAATCTGTCGTCAATTCAGCGTTGTAGTGACCGCTTTCACTCCCTGTAGGTGCCATCACTATCAACTCCCCTTGCGCGGTTCGCTCCATTCGCAAGTCCGGATTGGCTTGAACTAGTTGTGTAAACTGCTCATCCGTGACTTTGAGCTTAGGAGGAACCTTGACTGCAACGCTGGTCATCATCCAACCTCAATAGGCTCTATCTCCACAGCATAGCTTTATGGTTTCTCAAGTAGGCGATCGCTTGACCCACTCACGAGTTCTCAACTCCATCTTGCGGAAATTTCAATCTTGCATATCCGCCTAGCAAGAGTAACCAAGTGACCACAACTATCCAGTGAATCGCTACAGCCGTCCAAATGGAACCTGATTGCCAATAGGAGATCGAGCAAGCAACTCCCAAGATCAGGGTCGAGAATAGGAAAATAGGATGGGTCATTGTGGGCCAGCTAAAGCGGTACAGCGTGGCCCCATTCAAAGGGTGGTACAGCACATAAGCGAATAAACTGATCATTCCACAAAGTATCTGTGTGTTGAATGCCGATTGCTCACTAGCATGGGCTAAGGGCATGACACGGAAGCACAATTCCTCTGCTAACGCCGGAAACAAAAAACAAGCAACTAATACACCAGTCATTTTGAGCGCAGACAAACGAGGAACAGTGAACCATAAAAAGCCTGTTTGCAATCCTAACGGCATACAAATGAGCGCAGTCATAGATAGCAGGGTTGCTGCTATGTTCCAACTGGTGGCGCTAGGCAGAGTTAGACAAGCGGAAACCACTCTAGCGGCGAGTAAATTAAGAAATTGCACGATGCGAAATAGCCGTAAATAAGCGTTGCTAGAAAACTCTAATCAAGGGGCGATCGCTAGGTTTAGTCTGCCAACCTGCGATCGCTCTTCAGCTTATTTTTCTTCTGATTTTTGTTCTACTTTTTGTTCTGGTTGTTTCCGGCATTCTAGTTTTTCTTTTCTACTTTTCTTCTCCTTTTCGCATTGTTTGCGTTCTGTGATCAGTTGCTTGACTCTCGCTTTCACGACGTTGTGGCGGGCGACTCCCTCGTAGGCGTAGCGGTTGTAGCCATTCTCTTGAATTAGGCTTTCCAGATATTCCACTCGCTCGTTGGTGACTGGGTGAGAGGAGAGCCAACTGAAAGGCATGCTGTCTTTGTCCTCTTTTTCCAATGTCACCATCAAGTTGCGTAACCCATCTGCTGCGTAGCCTGTCGAAGCTAAAATCCGGGTGCCCACAATATCGGCTTGTCGCTCCATATCGCGGCTGTAGTCTAGAACCGCCAAATTGCCAATGGTGCCCCCAAAGGGAAAGAACTGCGTGGCACTAGAGACCAGATTGCCTTGAGCAACTAACTGAAATCCGTGGGAGAGAACTGAATGAGACAACTCATGGGCTAAGAGTCCGGCGAGTTCTGCTTCCGAGTTGGTTTTGGCGATCGCTCCTGCATTGAGAAATACCTTACCTCCAGGCAAGGCAAAGGCATTGAGGCGATCGTCCATAATCACGTGAAACTCATACTTGAAATCTCGTCCCGCTACAGTGGCGATGCGACGACCGACCTCATTCACATAATCCACTACCAGCGGATCATCAATCAGTTCCAACTCTTCCTTGGCATCCTTTGCGACACTCTCTCCAATCGCTGCTTCCCCGCGCATCAACATGGCTGTGGTTTGTACCGCTGATAAGGGGCTAAAGATATTGCCAGTCAGTACGTAACCTGCAACCCCAGTGATGGCATTGGCGATCGCATTGCCACGCAACTCTCGCCGCATATTTCGCTGGAACTGCTCCAGGTTATCTTCAGCGAGTTTGGCAAATTCGGGTGCGGTTGGATCGTTGGGGTTGAGCAAAGCAAATTGACGAGCTGCGATCGAAGCATCCAGCCATTGCTTGTTTTCAGCCAAGAGTTCTATCTTGGCTTTCAGCAAATCGGGCTGGTTAGGATAGAAAGCCGTAGCACGCTCTAGTACTGTGAGTGCTTCTGGGGTGCGCTGATAATCTTTGAGCGCTTGAGCAAGTCGCAGATGTCCAGGAATAAACTGGGGATACTGCTCCACCAGCATACTGAGCGGCACGAAAATTCGAGTCTCTAGCTTCTGGGCCATCCCAGCTTCCGATTCGCGCCAGTAAACTCGTCCAGCGGGAGACAATTGAGCTGGGTCTAAAATCGGTTCCGATCGCTGCTTGGCTTCTGTTGCTGCCGCTTCTTTGGCAAATGGGGTTTTGGCTTCTCGATAGAGTTTCTCAGCGGCAGGAAATTGCCCACCCAAGTACAACTGGTCAGCTTCAATCAGTTTCTGTTGTCGCGCCTGTTCTTCTGGGGTAGGCGGTTTCTCAGCTTCCTCCGAGTCGGAATCGCTCGGCTCAGCCTCGATCGCCTCATCTGGCTTTGGCTCTGACTCTGGTGCTGATTTTGACTCTGGCTCTGCGGCAGTATCAGTATTACTTGGCTCAGCGGTTGATTCCGCCGAATCTGATTTTGGTGATGCTTGTGCCTGAGTTGGTTCTATCTGAGTTGCTTCTACCGCTGTCTCAGAAGTTGCCGTCGGTGCTTGGGCACTGTTCGGGTTGTATGGGGTTGAGGATGGCTCGGCAGCGTTAGGGGCAGTACTAGCAGGATCAGAAATCGGAGTGTCAGCAACTGTAGTCACAGGAACAGTTTCAACTACAACACTGTCAGCGATCGCAGCTGTCGGCACCACAGGCAACATTAGCAAGCTCAACAGCAACACTTGTCGGCCCATCCGACTTTGGCATTTAGCATTCTTGAGCGATCGCCCAGATCTAACAACCATGACAACCCCCACTGCTTTTATTAAAGTTCGTGAATTCACTATGCTTATTGTGCCAAGTCTAGCCGCAACAACCTAGCGATCGCCTAGTTTCTTCGACTGCCGTTTTTCTGCTGATTACCCAGCAAAGTATTTATGATTGAACCAGAAACCTCAAAGTGCCAGTGATATGAATAAGGTCGGAACTTCCTACCTGCTTTGGCTAGGTTGCTTATTTGGAATATCTGGACTACATCGTCTTTATAACGGCAAAATTGCCACAGGCTTGTTCTGGATGTTTACCTGGGGCTTTTTTGGTGTCGGTCAATTCGTTGATCTATTCCTGATGCCAGACATGGTGGAGGAGCACAACGTCAAATACCGCGCCCGTCTGGGCATGACTGCCAATGGAGTACCGCTGAGCCAGTCTGCTGTGGCTGCCACAGTGCTAAAACCAACTCGCGAACAACTCATGGTCAAGTTGCTACAAGCAGCCGCCATGAAAGGGGGTAAATTGTCTGTGACTCAAGGGGTAATGGCAACGGGTCTTGGCTTTGCCGAAGTAGAAGCTCTGTTGCAAGACATGGTCAGAACTGGCTACGTCGGCATCGACAACGATCCCGTTACCGGAGTCGTTACCTATGACTTTAAAGAACTGTAAGTCCTCAGGCTCTTAGTTCCGCACCAACCACTTTTGGGCATTCAAGCGTTGCACTGCCCCCAGAATCAACAGATCTAGCGTCACTTTCCGCTCATCAATCAAGAACGGCTCCAACGTACTAGCTTTGCGGCCCGTGTCTGAATATGAGAAACCTCTCTGACCTTGAATATCTTCTTTAAAGAAGTAGATATTGAACTGCCGCCGTCCCCCTTCCCAGCGACCCACGACTTGCCAACAATCCGGTGCATCGGTCAAACCAGAAATCTGCACTTTTTGGTTCACAAAGCTTAAATCCAGATTTTCCAATCCTTGCTTAGCCAAAGCTGCTTTGAGTGCGGGCAGGTAATGTTGCTCGACAAACTCATTAAAGGGTTTATCTTCAAGGGCGGGTGGTTTTTCTTTCTTGGCTTTAGCACCCGCCGCCGGAGCCGCATCATCACCTTTGGCTTTCGCGGCACCTGCTTTTTTGGCAGCAGCTTTCTCAGTAGAGCCAGAGCCAGGATCAGTTTTGGCTGATTTGGCAGGCTTGTCTGTTGCTGTTTGTGAGTCAGTGTCCGCTCTTGAGCCTTCGCCAGTCGGTTTCTCTCCAGCCGCGTTGGGATTTACGTCAGGATTGGCTGTTGCTGGATCAGGAGCATTGGCCGAGGGAATATTAGTTGCAACCGCTTCATCGGTGCTAGGCGCGTTCTCTTCCGAAACGTCTGGGGCTTGTTGGTCAACCGTGCTAGGAGCGACTTCTCCAGCGTCATTGTGATTGGTGGGTTCTGCCATTACTTCGTCAGTCCTTCACTTAGATCTCAGCAACCGCTCGTTCAATTAAGCGACGAGCCAGGGTTTGCACCCCTGTGTGTTCATAATAATTCGTTGTCATATCTAGAAACGCGCCCAGGTAGTCTAACTTGTCATTGGAAATTTCAATGAAGTTTTGCAAGTGGCTGACAACGGTTTCAGGAGTTAGGTTACGCGAGGTGACAAAATTGCTCATCCAGCCTTGGGTGGAAGCAAAACTTTCGTTGATAAAGCCAAGTTGTCCGGCAGGATTGCCGCCTGGAATTAAGCCGCCAATTTGCTTGAAGACAGGATGCTGAGTCAATTCACCTGGATTGAGTTGGCTGAGGGCAGATTGGGTTTTTAGAATGAAGTCTGGGCCTAGGGGAATTAAACCATCGAAGCAAACTAGCGCCGCCATTCGCATCAGAGATTCACCGCTGTAGTCACCCAAAGATGCTACAAAATCGCCAATGCTATCGCCAGGAATGCCGTTGATTTGACAAAAAGCGACTAACTCAGTCACTAGCTTTAGGCTCAAGTCGATGGTTTGGGCTTTGTCGGCTTTGGGAGTGACGCGATCGAGGAAGGAGAGAAATGATACCCGCTCACTGATTTTGTTAGCTAAAGCAGCGGCACCCAAGGCTCCACCCGCACTATTGACGGTTTGGTAGAGCCACATGGCTCGTTGATAGCCCTGCGAAGGATCGTTGTAAAGCTGAATTGCCCGCTCGCCAACTTGTTGAATTACCCCCTCGTCTGTTTCCCCCGTGATGGTGCGAATGGTGTTGTCAAAGCCAACCAGATTTTGCCATTGTCCAGGCACCACAAAGTCGAGAGCTTTGAGGGCATAGACGGTCATGTTATTAGTGGGTAGCTGATCGACCAATTCAAAGATGGGTTTAGCCTGACTCATATCAAAGACTCCTTATTGCTGCGTTTATTAGCCAATGGGTGAGATTTACCCTGATTTTGATGGTTCCCGTTTACTCAAACAGGCTTTAGCTCCGATTTCCGGAGTGATGGTCCTTCTGAAGCAGCGCTATTAGTTGTTTTGAGCAGTTGTTGGTAAGTTTCTTAACCCATCAAGATCAAATCTTTGCAGCCATGCTTCGCGATCGCTCACTGTAAAAGACGGATCACGCGAGATCACATTGACTTGGTAGCGATCGCCCACTAATAGGCTGGTTGAGTTATTCCCCGTTTGAGCTGCGGGATAGCCAGCAATGGTTTTGCTGCTCTGCTGGTATTTAGTCGCAGCGTTGGGGTTGCTAGTAATATCAGAAATTGTCAGCGTGGCGAGATCTTTACCGTCTCTTTTCAGTTTGGCTTGGGCAAAACCAGCTTTTTCTTGGGTGTAGACACGCTCATAGCCTCCTCCGGGCTGTGGAAAGAATTTGTTAAATTGACCGCCAGAAGTAGGTTTAGCAGCAGTTGTAGTCTTGGTTCCATCGGCTGGCTGCTTCTGAGTCGTTTCTTGCTGCACCTGATCCCAGCGGGAAGGCTCTTCGGGGGCACAAGCTGTGGTGAGTAACAACAGAGACAAACACAGCCCTGCTAAAATCTGTCGCGTGCGAGGAAAAATCATTGCTAACTCCTGCCATCAAAGGGTTTTAAGGACGCATTCATCCCTATTATGGCGATCGCGTTTGGCTTGTCAGGAAATTACAGAGTTTCTGCAAGTTTTGGTGTGGTATCCGGAAAGATGCGTAAAGCCTGCTCTGGCACTGACAATTGCACGCGGGTTCCAATCGGTAAATTAACGGCTGTGGTGGTGCGAGCGTGGAGTTCCCGCCCAGAGGGGGTGCTGAGGCAGTAACAGTACTCACGGCCTAAAAAGTGGCGATCGCGAATCACCACGGCTGCTTCAGGGTCAGAGCTGAGCAAGAGATCTTCCTGACGCACCATCAAGTCTCCAACATCGGCTTCTAGCGATTCGTCAGGTGGCAGTTTAAAGTCGCCAACTTCTGTTTGCCAAAGCTGTCCTTGTCGCTGAGCGGCAAGGAAATTAGCTTGAGTAACAAACTCGGCCACAAAGCGAGAAGCGGGATGGTGGTAAACCTCTTCCGGCGTACCGATCTGCTCCAGTCGCCCTTGCTGCATCACCGCTACTTGATCGGAGATCGCCAGTGCTTCCTCTTGGTCGTGGGTGACGAACACCCCAGAAATACCTGCAGATTTCAACACTTCGCGGATTTCTTCGCGCAGGCGTAAGCGGACTTGCACGTCCAAATTGCTCAGTGGCTCATCGAGCAGAATCAGAGCAGGACGGGGAGCTAAGGCCCGTGCCAAAGCAACTCGCTGCTGCTGCCCTCCAGATAGCTCGTAAGGGTAGCGGCTTTCCAGTCCTTGCAATCTGACTTGGGCGATCGCTTCAGCGGTTCTAGCCTTGATCTGCGCCGAATCTGCGACTTTCTGCAATCCAAAAGCCACGTTTTGCTCCACGCTCAGGTGTGGAAACAGGGCAAAGTCTTGAAACACCATTCCCACCGATCGCTGTTCTGGAGGTACCCAAGCTCTGGGGCCAGCGACAGTTCTCCCTGCTAGGGCGATCGCGCCCGATTGCAATGGCTCAAATCCAGCAATCATGCGTAGCAGTGTGGTTTTACCACAGCCAGAAGGCCCCAAGAGCGCCAGCAAATCTCCTTGAGCCAGGGTTAGGGTTACGTCTTCGACAGCGGCAGCAGAGCTGGTGGGAAATCGTTTAGTAACGCGGTCAAGCTGCAAAATAGCGGGTCGGGTCATAGTCGGGCTAGGCATGAGACACGAAGCATAGGAGGCGGAGCAAACTTAGTGGTGAGTGGTTCTGGCATGGTCTTGCGCCAGGACAATTAAGGTGGAGCCAGCAGATACCAAGAGCATTGCCAGGGAAGCTGCTGCGGCCTCGGCAAAAGAAACATTCTCCGTGGCTTGCCAGATTTGTGTAGCTAGCGTCTTAAACCCAATCGGAGCCAGCAGCAGTGTTGCAGGCAATTCCTTAATTGCCGTCAGGAATACTAGCACCGTTCCACTTAGGATGCCCGGACGTACCAGTGGTAGGGTAACTTCTCTTAGAGTTTGCCAGGGAGTGCGACCTAAACTGCGAGCTGATTCTTCCACTTGCGGATTGACTTGCAGCAATGAACTCCGCACCGTACCCACCGTTTGCGGTAGAAACAGAATCAGGTAAGCAAACACCAACAGCGGCAGGGTTTGGTAAATCCATGGCAAGTAGTTGGCTCCAAAAAAGACCAAAGACAACGCCACGACAATGCCTGGTAAGCCAAAGCCAATGTAAGAACAGCGCTCGATCGCCGTAGTGATTCGTCCAGGGAAGCGCACCGACAGCACAGCCACAGGCAAGGCAAACAAAATCGCCGCGATCGCCGCTAATCCCGCCGCTGAGATTGAGTTGAGAGCGAGGTGCAGCAGATCCCCTGGAGCCAGCATCTCTACTTCAGCTAGCCAGCCACGCACTAGCCAAAAGATCGTCATGGCAAAGGGCAACACCAAACTCAGCGCCACAATCGCAGCACAAAACAGCAGAGCAGGCCATTTCCACGGTCCCAGCTTTACCAATTGAGGCGATCGTCTGACGGCAGCGGCACGGCTGTAGTACTTAGCGCGCGATCGCACTCGATACTCCAACCACAAAATTGCCAGCACTAGTCCCACCAGCACCAGCGCCAACATCGACGCTGAGTTACGGTCAAAACTCGACTTGTACTGGAGAAAAATCACGCGGGTAAAAGTATCAAACCGCATCAGCGACGGGGTACCAAAATCGCGCAATGCGTACAACGCCACGAGCAATCCCCCTGCCACGATCGAGGGTCGCAGTTGGGGCAGCGTCACCTGCCAAAAAGTCGCCCAAGGGCTACGGCCCAAACTCCGTGCCACTTCTTCTAGGGCTGGATCAATCCCTTGCAGCCCAGCCCGCACACTCAGCAGCAAGTAAGGATAGGTAAACAGTGTCAGCGCTAAGAGGGTTCCAGGCCAACCGTAAATTGAAGGCAGCTCTTGAATTCCCAGGGGCTCTAGCAACAACTGCAAGCCACTACCTTTCGGCCCAAACGTCGCCAGCAGGGTAAAGCTGCCTACATAACTGGGAATCGCCAGCGGCAACGTCGCTGCAATCAACCAACTCCTCCGCCCTGGCAAGTCAGTCCGCAGCGTTAAGAAAGCGATGGGAATCGCAATTAGCGCTGACAACAACGTGACAGCCGCCGCCATTCCTGCACTATTCAGCAGTACGGCTAGCGTCCGGGGTCGAGACAGAAGCGTCCAAATTTGCTCTGCCCCAATCCCCGAAGTCCGAAACACCAGATAGGCCAGAGGCAAGGCGATCGCGATCGCAATTAGCCCCCCAGCCACAGTCAAGAACAAAGGTGGCCCGGAAGCCCCCGGCGATCGCCACACCCACCCCTGCAAGAGACGGTGCAGCCCCTTGGAAACTTGCATTTCCTTTAGAGCACTCCAGTCGATTGCAGCAGTTTCAAGGTGGCATCCAGGTCGCTCAAGCTAGCTAAGTCAATTTTTGGAGTTTCTACCTGATCTAAACTCTTGAGATTGCTACTCGCCGCCTTAACTCCATCAGCCAAAGGATATTCGCGTGTCTCGGTAGCAAAGTAGTTTTGCGCTTCGTTATCTAATAGGAAAGCGACAAATTTTTGGGCCAATTCTGGACGCTTAGCGCTATCTAGAATCGCGACGCCTGCAACGTTGACCATAGAGCCTGCATCACCCGTAAAGTGATGCGCGACAGGCGCATTCGGATTCTCCAGCTTCAATCTTTCTAAGTAGTAGTGGTTGACCAAACCGAGAGCAATCTCACCACGGACTAAAGCTTCCACGATGGGCACATTTTTGGGATACACCTTAGGCTCATTGGCTTTCATGTCTTCCAGCCATTGCTTTGCCTTCTCTTCTCCTTCTGTAACCCGCAAAGCGGTGACAAAGGCTTGGAAGGAGCCGTTGGTGGGTGCCCAGCCAATTTTGCCTTTCCATTTCGGATCGGTAAGATCAAAAATAGATTGAGGCAACTCTTCCGGTTTAACCAAGTTGGTGTTGTAGTCCACCGTGCGAGCGCGTCCCGTCACTCCTACCCACTGTCCCGTTGGGGAATGGAAGCGATCGTCCACCTTGGCAAGCACAGCATCTGGTAACTTGGTCGTGCGATTAGCTTTTTGCAGCGCTCCCAACGCTCCTGGATCTTGAGCGAAGAAAACATCCGCAGGACTATTCTTTTGTTCTTCTAAGATGGCCGCAGTCAGCTCAGCCGTATCGCCGTAGCGAACTTGAACTTTAGTGCCTGTTTCGGCTTCAAATTTTTTAATTAATTCCCCGACTAATTTCTCATCTCGACCGGAGTAAACTACTAGTTCTTGGCCCGTAGCACTGCTAGCTGTAGTGGCGGCGCTAGGAGAGTTGGCTGGAGAGGTTTGACTAGTGGGGGTGGAGTTGTTGGAGCAAGCGATCGCCACGCTTCCAGTTGTTACCGCCAATCCCAATAAAGACAATAACTTACGACGTTTCACAAATTTCTCCGTACAGATTGCAGAATCACTTAATCAAAAAAACTATCAATAAAAGCAGACAGCAGCTATTTCACTCTCTTCAGCCAAGAGACTACTGATCAATTGGATGAATCGGCATACGACAGTAAAATATCGCGATCGCCCTAGTCAATATTAATGCAAGTAATTCTCAATTCAAAATCAAGGAACGCTCACGAACCTAAACTCAACATCCTGATTCGATGATTTGAATCTATAGCGTTCGCAAATTGTTTGCGAACAAGGGGGGTGGGGCAGCGCCCCACACAGGGGTTCCACCCCTGCACCCCGTTCAAGAAGCAAAAATACTTACACCCAAAAGTTTGGTGACCATCCTCTAGAAAAGTGCTTAAAACGATCAGCAACTCCTGAAGGAAACCTTCTACAATGGGTGGGATTTACGAACCATGAAAGCTTTAGCAAGACTATGCCTCGTCGCGATGACCTCCGCAAGATTTTGTTGATTGGCTCTGGCCCGATTGTGATTGGGCAAGCTAGTGAGTTTGACTACTCAGGAACTCAGGCTTGCAAGGCACTGCGAGATGAGGGTTACGAGGTGGTGCTGGTAAACTCCAACCCAGCCACAATCATGACAGACCCAGACACCGCCGATCGCACCTACATCGAACCCCTCACCCCTGAGCTACTAGAGAAAATCATTGCTAAGGAGCGACCCGATGCTTTGTTACCCACGATGGGCGGGCAAACAGCATTGAATTTAGCTGTAACGCTATCTAAGAACGGTGTTCTGGAGCAGTACGGCGTAGAGTTGATCGGGGCCAAATTACCTGCGATCGAAAAGGCAGAAGACCGCAAGCTATTTAAGGAGGCGATGGAGAAAATTGGGGTTAGCGTTTGCCCCTCTGGCCTTGCGGAGAACATGGCAGAAGCCAAGCAAATCGCGATTCAAATTGGCTCCTATCCGTTAATTATTCGGCCTGCTTTTACCCTAGGGGGATCAGGCGGCGGTATTGCTTACAACCAGGAAGAATTTGAAGAAATTTCTCAATCTGGTTTAGATGCTAGCCCCGTCTCCCAGATTTTGATCGAACAATCACTCTTGGGCTGGAAAGAGTACGAGCTAGAAGTGATGCGCGACTTAGCAGATAACGTCGTGATTATCTGCTCCATCGAAAATATCGATCCGATGGGCATCCATACAGGCGACTCCATCACGGTCGCCCCTGCCCAAACCCTAACTGATAAGGAATATCAACGCCTGCGGGATGCCTCGATCAAAATCATTCGTGAAATTGGCGTAGAAACGGGTGGCTCCAACATCCAGTTCGCCATCCATCCCGAAACAGGCGACTTGGTGGTGATCGAAATGAACCCCCGTGTCTCTCGTAGTTCGGCCTTGGCTTCTAAGGCGACTGGATTCGCGATCGCCAAAATTGCCGCCAAGTTGGCCGTTGGTTACACCTTGGATGAAATCCCCAACGACATCACCAAGAAGACCCCCGCTAGCTTTGAGCCAACGATCGATTACGTCGTCACCAAAATTCCTCGCTTTGCCTTCGAGAAGTTTCCCGGTTCTACTCCCGTCCTCACTACCCAAATGAAGTCGGTGGGCGAGGCAATGGCGATCGGTCGCACCTTCCAAGAATCTTTTCAAAAAGCCCTGCGATCGCTCGAAACTGGACGGGCTGGCTGGGGCTGCGATCGCGCTGAAAAACTGCCGAGCTTGGAGCATATTCGCGCTTCCCTCCGTACGCCCAACCCCGATCGCATCTTCACTGTGCGTCACGCTTTCCAAATGGGCATGACCGTCGCCGAAGTTTACGAGTTGACAGGCATTGATCCATGGTTCCTCGACAAACTTCAAGAACTGCTGGAAGTAGCCAAGGCGATGAAGCGCAAGTCACTCCAAGAGTTCAG
This sequence comes from Trichocoleus desertorum NBK24, assembly GCF_030409055.1. Lineage (GTDB taxonomy): Bacteria > Cyanobacteriota > Cyanobacteriia > FACHB-46 > FACHB-46 > Trichocoleus > Trichocoleus desertorum_B. The sequence goes on from NZ_CP116619.1 coordinate 4,738,597, forward strand.
CAAAGAAGAACTCTATGCAGTTAAACAGCAAGGCTTTAGCGATCGCCAGATTGCCTACGCCACCAAAACCACTGAAGACGAAGTTCGGGCTTATCGTAAGGGCTTAGGCATTATTCCGGTCTACAAAACCGTTGATACCTGCGCCGCTGAGTTTGAGGCTTACACACCTTACTACTACTCCACCTACGAGGACGAAACCGAAGTTCTCCCTTCTGATAAACCGAAGGTGATGATCTTGGGGAGTGGCCCGAATCGGATTGGGCAGGGAATTGAGTTTGACTACTGTTGTTGTCATGCCTCCTTTGCTTTGGCTAAAGAAGGATTTGAGACGATCATGGTCAACTCCAATCCAGAAACCGTTTCCACCGACTACGACACCAGCGATCGCCTCTACTTTGAACCGCTGACCAAAGAAGACGTGATCAACATCATTGAGGCAGAAAATCCTGTCGGCATCATCATCCAGTTCGGTGGTCAAACCCCCCTTAAACTAGCCGTTCCCCTCCAGGAATACCTGAAAAAGCGTCAGGCTGAGAGCGAGAGCGCTAATGCAGATTCCATTCCTCAAATCTGGGGCACATCCCCTGACTCCATTGACGTAGCGGAAGATCGAGAGCGCTTCGAGAAAATTCTCCGCCAACTCGATATTCACCAACCTCCGAACGGGCTGGCTCGTAGTACCGATGAAGCGCTCTCCATTGCCCGCAAAATCGACTATCCCGTCGTAGTGCGTCCCAGTTATGTGCTTGGTGGTCGTGCGATGGAGATTGTCTACTCCGATGCAGACCTAGAGCGTTACATGACCTATGCCGTGCTGGTAGAGCCTGATCACCCGATCTTGATCGATAAGTTCTTGGAAAATGCGATCGAAGTGGATGTAGATGCGATCGCAGACCAGACAGGCCATGTGGTAATCGGTGGCATTATGGAGCACATTGAGCAAGCTGGGATTCACTCCGGCGACTCTGCTTGTTCTCTGCCGACTACTTCTCTCGCTCCCCCAGCCCTCGAAACTATTCGCACCTGGACAGTGCAATTAGCCAAAGCTCTGAATGTAGTGGGGCTGATGAATATTCAGTTTGCAGTCCAAGGTGAGCAAGTCTATATCATTGAAGCAAATCCTCGCGCCTCCCGCACCGTTCCTTTTGTCTCTAAAGCCATTGGGTTACCGCTAGCCAAGATTGCCGCGCGGGTGATGTCAGGTCAAACTCTAGAGTCGGTTGGATTTACACAAGAGATAATCCCGCAGCATCTTTCTGTGAAAGAAGCGGTTCTACCCTTTGATAAATTTCCCGGCACAGACACCATCCTAGGGCCAGAAATGCGCTCTACAGGTGAAGTGATGGGGATTGACACTGACTTCGGCAAAGCGTTTGCTAAAGCGGCTTTGGCTGCGGGTCAGCGCCTGCCTTTGTCAGGCACTGTGTTTGTGTCAATGAGCGATCGCGATAAAGCTGCCGTAGTCCCAGTGGTTCGTGACTTGATTGACATTGGTTTCCGGGTAGTAGCAACCGATGGAACTCGTAATGTCTTACGAGAGCACGGATTAGAAGTCGATTTAGTGCTGAAACTGCACGAGGGCCGACCCCATGTGTTGGATTCGATTAAAAATGAGAAAATTCAGCTCATTCTGAACACGCCATCCGGGGAAGAAGCTCAAACCGATGCCCGGTTAATTCGCCGGAGTGCCTTGTCCTACAAGATTCCCATCATCACTACCATTGCTGGAGCCAAAGCTACTGCCGCAGCCATTCGTTCTCTTCAGTCTCAACCTTTGGATGTCAAAGCCATACAGGATTACATCTCTCAGTTAAATGGTGATGTCATATCCTAATTTTTAGGAGTTGAATTCTCCAAACCGAAAGTAGAACCGTACTCCTCATCCTTCAGTGGATGGGGAGTTTTTTTATGGAGAATGCCCCTGGAGAGTATTTACGATTTTTTGGGGTATGGACTACGATAAGTTACCTTTGCCCTACATTGGCCCTTCGCTATTACCTCAAGGGTGGGGCGATCGCTCAATTGAGAACTGTCCTAATAAACACAGAAGCCCCGAAGCGCAGTTGATTTATGAGAGCTGCGGCTGTAAGCAGAGAATCTTAAAAGAAGTTAACAATTCCTGCCCGATTCGAGAATTACAGGGTTAATGATATTCACCGAATTTTGTTGCTCAGGATGCATTCATATTGCTAATTCACGGGTACTCTAACGGTACATTCCCCGAAAATTCCAAAATTCAGCCTGAGGAGGTATACGCAAGTACTTCTCAGAAATGTTACGATTGTTAACATTAAAATCCCCAATTATTAAGGCTTCTTATGCTGACAGAAATTAACCTTCTAACTGAAATCGCTATTTCCATCAGCTTAGGTTTAGGGCTAGCTGCATTAAGTTTCCCCTCACGCTCAGAAGTACCGGAATACTCTTTAGTCCCTGTTCGCGTTAAGCCTGATCGGAAGCTGTAAGTTCGTCTTGGTCTTGCTGAATTAATTCATCGCTCTGTCTACTGGCTCCAAACAGCCAGTAGCATCCTTTTGTCCCTCCTCCTGTTATTGTCAATCTAAGACTCAGCGCCATGAAAACTGCTCAGACTTCTACCGATCCCGTACGCGCTTACCTCCGAGAAATTGGTCGTGTTCCGCTACTGACCCATGAGCAGGAAATCCTTTATGGAAAGCAGGTTCAGCGCGTAGCAGCACTTTATGAAATTCAGGAAACGTTGGCTCAGAATTTAGCGGGTCCCCCTAGCTTTGCTGAGTGGGCAGAGCAAGCCAAAATGTCTGAGGCTGATTTACATCAAGCTATCGAGGAAGGTGAGACGGCGAAGCGCAAGATGGTAGAAGCCAATCTGCGTTTGGTTGTATCTGTCGCTAAGAAATATATTAAGCGCAACGTTGACTTACTAGATCTGATTCAAGAAGGCACGATTGGTATGCAGCGGGGAGTAGAGAAGTTCGACCCCTCTAAGGGCTATCGCTTCTCTACTTATGCTTACTGGTGGATTCGCCAAGCGATTACGCGAGCGATCGCTGAGAAAGGCCGAACGATCCGTTTGCCTATTCACATCACAGAGAAGCTCAACAAAATAAAAAAGGCTCAGCGACAACTAGCTCAGAAGCTTGGCAGAGCTGCAACTGCTGCGGAACTGGCAGAAGAGTTAGAACTTACACCCCGCCAAGTTCGAGATTATTTAGAGCGGGCGCGGCAACCTCTATCCTTAGATTTGCGCGTCGGAGATAACCAGGATACCGAACTGGGTGAGCTGCTCGAAGACACAGGCCCTTCCCCAGAAGATTTTGCGGCTCAGTCTTCTTTAAGAGCAGATTTAGAGCGGTTAATGGCTGACCTTACACCTCAGCAGCAGCAAGTTCTAGCGTTGAGATTTGGCCTTGAAGATGGCAAGTCGATGACGCTAGCCAAGATTGGCGATCGCTTAAATATTAGTCGAGAGCGGGTGCGCCAGATTGAGCGCGAAGCTTTAACTAAGCTACGTAAGCGCAAAGCCGACATGCGGGAATACATTGCTAGTTAACCGCTAAGCAACACTGCCGACTCAGAATTGAGGACAACCCATCGCTTTTGGTTCGGTTCTACCTACTGCCTGCGTTCACTTCTCCTGCTAAATTGGATTATAGAAACTTGTAGAAACGTTAACAGTCAAACAACTTAAGGTAATTGAGCATCAGTTGCTTGATGTCGAGGCTGTTGAGTTCTACTGCCAGGAGGTACAAGTTGAATAACTCATCTAACCCATTTCCAGAAGTTTTTGGAAGCAGCACCGAGTCCAGTGAATTCCTGTGGCGCTACCTGCAAGCGATGAGCCCAGAAACTGTCTCTCAACTTTCCAAGCCCACCTCCCCTGAAGTGTTGCAGGTGATAGAGCGCAATGTAATTGGATTGCTGGGCGGCTTACCTTCAGAACACTTTGATGTAGAGATCACCACCAGTCGTGAGCATTTAGGTCGTCTCCTGGCCTCAGCTATGATTAGTGGTTACTTCCTCCGCAATGCTGAGCAGCGGATGGCTTTTGAAAAATCTTTGCTTGCTTCTGAAAGCTATACTTCTGATGCTGAATAGCTTGCTGAATCGGTAGACTGCTAGGATTGCTTGTGTCCGTAGTGAACAATAAATTAGTTAGACAGAACTCGGCAGATTGGGAAGTCAGTTTGCCGAGTTCTGCTGTATTGGAGTTACGGCGATCGCTTTTAGATTGGTATCGTCAATTTGGCCGGGACTTACCCTGGCGGCGCAATCGAGATCCTTACACCATTTGGATCTCCGAAATCATGTTGCAGCAAACTCAAGTTAAAACCGTCATTCCTTATTACGAGCGCTGGCTAACTCTGTTTCCAACTGTTGCAACGTTGGCAGCGGCTGAGCAGCAACAAGTGCTCAAAGCATGGCAAGGTTTAGGCTATTATGCACGCGCTCGCAACTTGCACCGTGCCGCTCAGGTGATTGTTGCGCAACACAGCGCTACCTTTCCCCAAGATCTAGCAGCTGTCCTACAGCTTCCTGGCATTGGCCGCACTACTGCTGGCGGAATTTTGAGTGCAGCTTTTAATCAAGCAGTTGCTATTTTGGATGGTAATGTGAAGCGAGTACTAACTCGTTTGGCAGCAATAGAGGTTCCCCCCTCGAAAGCTACCAAACAACTCTGGCAACTCTCCGAAACGCTTCTTGATCCAAACCAGTCCAGAGACTTTAATCAAGCATTGATGGACTTAGGGGCCACACTTTGCACGCCCCAAAATCCTGCTTGCCTGATTTGCCCTTGGAGTGCCCACTGCCGAGCTTATCAATTTAATCTGCAATCTGAATTACCCATGTCTGAAACTCGCGCCCCTCTCCCTCACAAGTTGATCGGTGTCGCCGTTATTTGGAACGACCAAGGTCAAATCCTCATCGATCGCCGCCGCCAAGAGGGACTATTAGGTGGCTTGTGGGAATTTCCCGGTGGCAAAGTTGAGCCAGGAGAAACTGTAGAAGCTTGCATTCAGCGAGAAATTCAAGAAGAGTTAGGTATTGAGATAGCGGTAGGCGAGCGCCTAATTACCGTTGACCATGCCTATACCCACTTCCGTGTCACCTTAAATGTGCATCATTGTCGCTATGTCAGCGGAGAGCCTCAACCGATCGAATGTGATGAAGTCCGCTGGGTGACTTTAGCAGAAATTGATCAGTTTCCGTTCCCTAAGGCGAATGTGCAAATCATCCAAGCATTGCGCCAAACGAGCAACCTTTAACTCATCTGCATCGATTTTATTAAAATCGGGAGCGGGCGATAAAGGCTACGCCCTCGCAAGCGATCGCATTACTGAAAACCCTTTCCCGATTTCTTTTTGCCTTTACCCTTCCCTTTCGACTGGCCCACCTCAGCCAGCGCATCCTGGAAAAGGTTATGTAAATGGACTGGTACGCTCGCAACCTCTGGTAAATCGGGCTCAATCGGTTTTTTGAATTCTTGTAGTAGTCCAGGCAAATCTTGGCTTAGTTGAAAGTCTGGTCGCTCTAACACTGCTTGCAACAGCTTCTCCAGCTTCACAGGATACTTCTCTGCTAACCTATACCAGACATAGGCATTAATCTCTGGGCTTTCTAAGTAGTGACGCACCAGCTTCTCTGCATTCTCAGCACCACTCGGATCATCCGCGATCAACAAACTCTCAAATCGATAGTAAGTCGGCAGAAACATTTGGCCCCAGCGAGGATGAGCTAATACAGTCACCTTCTCTGCCTTCTTCAGTTCAGCAGGTAGCTCTACCTTGGGCATTACCATTTTCATGGCTTGTTTACTTTCTAGAACCTTAGCTACAGCCTTAGCATCTGCTCCTGCGGCCTCTGCTACCAACTCCATCTCCGCCGAGTCCACCCCTGCTTCCGCCGCGATCTCGGCTAAAGATTTAGAATCATCGATACCAGCGTCAGCCAGACGTTGCTGGGTCACTTTCTCCTGCATCTCAGCAATTTTTTTACTGAGTTCATAACCAGACATTGTGACTTCATCACTACCAAAGAAGCCTAAAAAATCTTGATGATATTGTTCTACCGATCGCCAAGATTCTTCCAATAATTCTGGCGCATCGCTATAGAGGGCATGTTTATAGTTTTGCTTAAAATTCCCGATCGCCACAGCTAGCTTGGGTTTACCTAATCTCCCCATTGGAATGCAAGGCCCAGAAAACATCCACTCTGTTTGTGTAACAGGAGCAATCCGGGTCAATAAAACATCTCCTGACTGGAACCGAGACATCTCTTGTTTTGTGGCTTCATTGTTAGGCTTAACCACATAGGACTTAGCAGTGAGCCAATTCATTAGCTCAAACCCATCAGCAAGAGATTGTTTAATTTCGAATAACCCAATAAAGCTACGATGCCAACTTAAAAGAAGGGCGCGATCACTCTCCGATAACTCTGTTTGATCTTTCACAAACAAATCGAGCGGAGTTTTATCCCTAACCATACCTTCCGTTAGGAACGTATCTAACCACAAGTTTCTTTGGTTAATATCAGGCTGTTGGCTACGCAGATGTTCAGCACTATACGATTCTAGTGCTGATGCTAAGTCTCCCTCCGCTTCCAGTACAAACTCAATTAACGCTTGCTTTAAATCTCTTGCTCTTTCCAGAATGGCATCCACAATCGTATCTCCCATAGACGATGCCACCATAAACTTTTAAACAACTTATCGTCAAACGTCTTTCGGTAGAACTGCCTAGCAAGCAGATACTGCTACCGCGTAAAACCCATGTTCCTATTGCTGCCCGTCTCGTACCTATACCAAGCAGGGTATACCGATGTAAAAAGGAGGAAAGAGTTTCTGTAAACTCTTTCCTCCTTTAGCGCCTACTCAGCGCTCTTTTTTGGTTAGTATTGCCCTGGCATCGAGCTATTGTCCCGTGGGGCTACCCCCAAAGTATCGTCGCCGCTGCAGCGTTTCACCTCTGAGTTCGGGATGGGTCAGTGTGGTTCCACCGCGCCATGAACACCAGGAATACTGCTTCAGATTCAAGTCCAAAACCTTGAAGGCTGCATAGTCCCTTGTCTTTTTTGACTTCTACCAATGTGTGATTCGAGGTCAAGCCCTCGGTCTGTTAGTATTGCTCGACTTCACATGTTGCCACGCTTCCATCTACAACCTATTAACGGGTGTTCTGCCCGTGACCTTACTGGATTAACTCCATGAGAGCACTCATCTTGAGGTGGGCTTCCCACTTAGATGCTTTCAGCGGTTATCCGCTCCGCACTTGGCCACCCCTCGTTTACCGTTGGCACGATAACTGGTACACCAGCGGTGCGTTCCTCCCGGTCCTCTCGTACTAAGGAGGATTCCTCTCAATGCTCTTGCGCCTGCACCGGATATGGACCGAACTGTCTCACGACGTTCTGAACCCAGCTCACGTACCGCTTTAATGGGCGAACAGCCCAACCCTTGGCACGTACTTCCGCACCAGGTTGCGATGAGCCGACATCGAGGTGCCAAACCTCCGCGTCGATGTGAACTCTTGGCGGAGATCAGCCTGTTATCCCT